>NZ_JBNHFD010000062.1:0-21860 GCF_059089865.1 Arthrobacter sp. Y3221157 | reverse complement strand
GGCAGTGGTTCCGGCCGCACCAGCGTCGGCGGGAGCGCCGGCGGCAGGCGCGCCGCCGGGGCTTCCGGCAGCGGGCTCGGTGCCCGGCACGGTGCTGCCTTCGGTGTTGCTTTCACGGACCAGCTCAACGATCTCGTCGTAGCGCGGGCTGCTCATGAAGTTGTCCACGGAGTAGTGGACGGCGCTGGACGTGGCCGGCTTGGCGCGTTCGGTGAGGTCCTGGTGCGTGATCACAACGTCGTACGTGTCGCTGAGGTTGGCGATGGAGGCGTTGGTGACCTTGACGTCCGGGAAACCGGCAGCCTTGATCTTGTTCCGGAGCACCGAGGCGCCCATGGCACTTGAGCCCATGCCGGCGTCGCACGCGAACACGATGTTCCGCACCGGACCGGCCAGGACGCCCACGCCGCCGCCTGCGGCAGCACCTGCGCCGGCACCCGCCAGGGTGGAGGCAACGGAGCTCTTCTTGCCCTTCATCTGCTCCATCCGGGAGGTGGCGTCATTCAGGTCGACCTCGTCGCTGTGCTTGGTGGTCTTCATGATCACCGAGGCCACCAGGAAGGACACCGTTGCCGCCAGCAGGACCGCAAGGATCACGCCCAGGTAGCTGTCGCGGGAGGTCTGGGCGAGCACCGCGAAAATGGAGCCCGGGGCTGCCGGGGCAACCAGGCCGGAACCGGTGATGGCCAGGGTGGCGATACCCGTCATACCGCCTGCGATGGCAGCCAGGATGAGGAGCGGGCGCATCAGCACGTACGGGAAGTAGATCTCGTGGATGCCGCCGAGGAAGTGGATGATGGCTGCCCCAGGAGCGGAGGCCTTGGCGGCGCCGCGGCCGAAGACCATGTAGGCCAGCAGGATGCCCAGGCCGGGACCGGGGTTTGCCTCCAGGAGGAACAGGATGGACTTCCCCTGTTCGAGGGACTGCTGGACACCGAGGGGGGTCAGGACGCCGTGGTTGATGGCGTTGTTCAGGAAGAGGACCTTGGCCGGCTCAATGAAGATGCTGGTCAGGGGCAGCAGGCCGTTGTCCACCAGGAACTGCACTACGTTCCCGGCTCCGGTGCTGAAGGCCTGGACCACCGGAGCGATCGCGTAGAAGCCCAGCATGGCCAGGAGGGCACCCCAGATGCCTGCCGAGAAGTTGTTCACCAGCATCTCGAAGCCGGGGCGGATCTTGCCGTCCCAGATCGAGTCGATCTTCTTTATGGTCCAGCCGCCCAGGGGTCCCATGATCATGGCACCGATGAACATCGGGATGCCGGCACCCACGATCACGCCCATGGTGCCGATGGCGCCCACCACGCCGCCACGGGTGTCGTAGACCATCTTGCCGCCGGTGTAGCCGATCAGCAGGGGCAGCAGGTAGGTGATCATTGGTCCCACGAGCCCGGTGTTGGGCTCGCCTTCGGCGTTGGTGCCGAAGCCGCCCAATTCGGGAACCGGCAGCCAGCCCTTCTCGATGAAGAGCGCCGTGATGAGGCCCCAGGCGATGAAGGCACCGATGTTGGGCATGATCATTCCGGAGAGGAACGTTCCGAACTTCTGGACGCCAACCCGCAAGCTGGTGCGGGGTTTCGCAACTGTTTCTGTTGCCATGTGATTTCCTAACCGTCTGTCCTGCTGCTGTGCAGGATGGTCCGATGGTGACGAGCGACGTATTGCTGTCTAGCGGGGTAATGCGCAGGAGGCTGCTTCAGGACGGGCTGGTGGAGATCCTGTGCAGCCATTCGAGGAAGAGTTTGAGTTCCGAGCTCGAGAGCTGGTCTGAGTGCGAGGCCTGAAGTGCGGCGTTCAGGGCGATCGCAGCCACCACTACCGAGGACTTCCCGGTCTCGCCCGGAACCGGGCCCGCGGAGGGCTCGGCGGACACCGCGAAGATCATGGCGTCCCGGGTCATGGTGGACAGTTCGAGGTTCCGTTCGGAGGCGGGCTCCGCAATCAGCATCAGCGTCACGCCCACGTTGGCCGCCAGGATGGACCTGGCCGCTTCCCGGGGCTGGACGTTCAGCTGGCCCGCCGCCGCTGCCTTGTTCAGCATCTCCTCCATCAAGGCCTCGGCATCGGCAACGATGGCGGGACGGCTCTCCGGACGGATATTGCCGAACATCACCAGGTACAGCTCCGGCTGGTTTAGCCCGAACTGCACATGGTTGTCCCACATTCTCCGGATGTCCTCAAGCGGATGCCCGGAGGGGGCGAAATCCCTTTCGCCCGCGACATATTCCTCAAAACCCGCGGCGACGACGGCGTCAAACAAGCCTTCCTTGTCGCCGAAGTGGTGGTACAGGGTGGGAGCCGAAACCCCTGCCAGCTGCGTGATCTGGCGGGTGGAGACGGGAGCTCCCGCGGACTTTGCCAGCAATTCCGCCGCCGCACGCAGCAGTCGCATTTTGGGGGGAAGCTGGCCATCCAAACTCATAACCGCTACCCTAGCACCTATAGCATTGCTATATGAACTGAATCACATACAATTTTTTCAGGCACGTTTCCCGCCTGGACGTAGCAGTCCCAGGCGGTGCCGGCACGGCGCCGGAGATCATGACGCGCCTGGCTACCGGAAGAGAATGAGGACCTTCAGTGCAGAACTTCCCAGGAGTAGGCGTCAGTCCAGGCCGCGTCATCGGAGTCATCCGGCAGATGCCGAAACCGATCAGCGAACCTCCCGCAGGTGAACAGCTGGCACCGGGCACGACGGCCGAGGAAGCAACTGCAGCCCTGAAGGCGGCATCCCAGGCAGTACACGATGAACTGAAGGCACGCGCCGCCCACGCAACCGGCGATGGCAAGGCAGTCCTCGAAGCCACCGCACTGATGGCCAAGGACACCATGCTGATCAAGGGCGCCAGCAAGCTCATCGCCCGCGGGATGTCCAGCGAGCGCGCCATTTGGGAATCCGGCTCCTCAGTTTCGGAAATGCTGCATAACCTGGGCGGTTACATGGCCGAACGCGCCACCGACGTCCTGGACGTACGTGCCCGGATCGTCGCTGAACTCCGCGGTGTCCCCGCGCCGGGCATCCCCAGCTCCAACTCACCATTCATCCTGGTGGCCGAGGACCTTGCCCCGGCCGATACAGCCACCCTGGACCCCAACAAGGTCCTGGCCCTGGTGACCTCCGGCGGCGGCCCGCAATCCCATACCGCCATCATTGCCCGCTCCCTTGGCCTCCCCGCCGTGGTCGCCGCGGTGGGCGTGGACGAACTCCCGGACGGCACCGAAGTCTACGTGGACGGGGCCGCCGGCAACATCACCTCCCAGCCTGACGGATCCCTGCGCGCTGCAGCGGAAGCGTGGGCGGCCACGGCTTCCCTGCTGGCCGAGTTCAGCGGTACCGGCGCGACGGCGGACGGCCACCTTGTGCCGTTGCTCGCCAACGTGGGCGGCGGCAAGGATGCCGAGGCCGCCGCCAAGCTGGGCGCCGAGGGCGTGGGCCTGTTCCGCACGGAATTCTGCTTCCTGGAGCGGGACACCGAGCCCAGCGTTGAAGAACAGGCCGCAGCCTACAAGAGTGTTTTCGATGCCTTCCCGGGCAAGAAAGTGGTCCTGCGCACCCTTGATGCCGGCGCGGACAAGCCGCTGCCGTTCCTGACTGACTCCACTGAACCCAATCCGGCCCTCGGCGTCCGCGGCTACCGCACCGACTTCACCACGCCCGGGGTCCTCGACCGCCAGCTGGAAGCAATCGCCCTGGCGGAAAAGCAGTCGGAGGCTGATGTGTGGGTGATGGCACCCATGATCTCGACGGCAGAAGAGGCTGCCCACTTCGCGTCCATGTGCGCAGGCGCCGGAATCAGGAACCCCGGGGTGATGGTGGAGGTCCCCTCCGCTGCCCTGACGGCCGAATCCATCCTGCGCGAGGTGAACTTCGCCAGCCTGGGCACCAACGACCTCACCCAGTACGCCATGGCGGCCGACCGCCAGCTGGGGCCGCTCGCCAACCTGAACACCCCGTGGCAGCCGGCCGTCCTGCGCCTGGTGGGGCTCACCGTTGAAGGCTCCCGGGCAGAAGGCAGCGGCAAGCCCGTGGGCGTCTGCGGCGAGGCTGCCGCGGACCCCGCCCTCGCCGTCGTACTGACGGGCCTGGGCGTGAATACGCTGTCCATGACCGCGCGTTCCATCGCGGCCGTGGCCGCCGTCCTGAAGACCGTCACGCTCTCCGAGGCGCAGGAACTTGCCAAGCTGGCGTTGTCCGCACCGAGCGCCACTGAGGCCCGGGCATGGGTCCGGGAGAAGCTGCCCGTCCTGGAGGAGCTGGGGCTCTGATCAGGCGCTGACGCCGAACTCGTCCACAGCACGGACCCATCCGCTGATGGTTTCCGCTGCGGCTTCGGGGGCGGTGTGCTGGAAGACGTGGCCCTGCCCGGGGATTTCGCCGGCGGTGCCCTGCGGGGCAACGCCGGCGAGGCGTGCGCACCACGGGCGCCGGGCGATCGGGTCCTTTTCGCCCCGGAGAACCAGCACGGGCTGGCTGACGCCTGCCAGGCGCTCCGTGATGGGGTATTCCATCATCACCGGCAACTCCGTGAGGTACCAGCGCAGGCCGGCCCGGAAGTAGTCGCCGAACACGATGACGTTGGCGGACAGGGATTCGCTGAACATCGCATCCCTGGTCAGTGCCAGGGACTGCCGCGCCACCGACTTCCGGCTGTCATCCACCACCGGCCCCATCAGGACGACGCCGGACACCTGGCCGGGTTCCTGCAGGGCCAGGTCCACTGCCAGCTGGGTTCCCATGGAATGGCCCACGGCCACATAGCTTCGCACCCCGGCCCCGGCCAGGACGGCAGTGACGAAGGCAGCATAGTCTTCAACCTCCAGCCTCCGGCGGGGGCGGGCCGCATCGCCGAAGCCCGGCAGGTCGAGGGTGTAGACGTCCGCTGTCTTGGCCAGCTCCTGATGCAGCCGGGCCAGGTAGCGGTGGGAGACGCCGATACCGTGCAGCAGCACGTACGTAGGCCTGGCCCCGACAGCGGCAGGCAGGACCGAAGCATAGAGCTTTCCATGCAGGCCGCCGTGTTCCACATCTTGTCCGCCACTCAACTCCATCAGCCGAGCATACCGTCCACCGCAGCAGGGCACCGGTAGGCTGAAATCATGGCACTGATAGCTCCCCGGATGACCGGCGCCCTTCCGCGGGAAGATGCCGACAAGCTCCAGCGGGCACTTGCGGGCAGCGATGACATCACCGTTTTCGTGGACGGCACTGTCCACCGGTTGCCGCCCCTGGCGCGGGACGCCGTCGTCGATCTCCTCCACCGGTTCAGCCGCGGCGAAGCGGTGACCGTCAGCAGCGTTGAGGAAATGCTGACCACCTCCAAGGCGGCGGAACTGGCCGGCATTTCGCACACCTACCTCCGCAACATGACGGACCGCGGCGAGATCCCGGTGGAATACCGCGGCTCACACCGGCGCATCCCGCTGGCGGCCATCATGGCCTGGCTGGACAAGCAGAAGCTTGAACAGCAGAAACTGGAGCAGCAGAAGAAGGAATCCAGGAGGAAGGCCGGCCCGCAGGAAGCGGTGGACGGGCAGGACGCCTAGATCCTTGGCCGGCCTGCCCAGCGCCGCATCTTCAGGGCTGCGTGGAGTTCCAGCCGGGGCAGCCCCTTGAGCGGGTCCACGCCCAGGAGCTGCCGGATCCGGCCCAGCCGGTTATAGATGCTGCTGCGGTGCAGGTGCAGCCGGGCGGCAACGTCCTGCACCGAGCCGTCGTTGTCATAGAGGAGTTCCAGGACGGGAATGAGCTCACCGTTGCGGTCCTGGTCCTCCAGCATCCGGAAGTAGACCGAGCCGGAGTCCGCCCAGGCGCCAACCCCTCCCCCGGCCGAGGCCAGCAACTGGTACACGCCGGCGGCCCGGCAGTCCACCAGCTCGCCCAGTTGCGGGTCCACCGCCGCAGCCTGCGCCGCAACCCTGGACTGGCGGTACGCCTCTGACAGCTGGCGGGTCCGGCTGAAGCCTTCGCTGATGCCCAGGATGATGCGGTGGACCGGCCGGCCCGAGCGTTTGGCAAGTTCCAGCTGGTAGTGCACCAGCACCTGGGCGTGGTTGGCCCGGCCTGTCGATTCGCGGAACAGCACCACGGAATGCGTCTCGGTGCCGGCGCTGAACAGGGCGGCATCAACACCCACCGTGGCCTGGAGCGCGGTGGAGCGGTGGGTCAGGGTGGCGGCAATGGGATCGGGGCCGCTGGCCCAGCCGTCGGCGTCGAGGACCGTGACCATCTGCCACGGCCCCTTCCCCTGGACTTCCTTCCAGCCGGCCACGGCCGCCACGGCGTTTGGTTCCCCGGCACAGGCAGCCAGGAACTCCCGCTCACGGCTCCGCCGGTACTCCGATTCGGCCGTGTTGGAATCCAGCAGCAGCCCGGACAGCAGTTCCAGCTCGTGGTTGACTGCCGGAAGCTGGGTGAGGATTGCCGCCGGATTTTCCTCCGCCGAGTCCTGCTGCACCCACAGGTATCCCACGCGGAAACCGCGGACCATCAACGGGACGCACACGCGGCCCAGCATCCCCAGGTCCGCGTTGGCCGGGACCACCACGGGCCGGACGGCGGTGGCGATGCCGTGCGAGAGTTGCCAGGCACTGACGTCCGCCGGCACCTTCTTGCTGAGCAGGAAGTTCACCCGCACCCGGTCCGCGTGGGACTGGTTGGAGCTGTAGGCGAGCAGCACCCCGTCCAGGTCCTCGAGGGACAGCCCGCGGCCGAGCTTCTGCGCCACCTGCTCCACGAGCTGCTCCACACCATGCTGCATGGGGCAACACTACTGCTTTTGAGCGGGGGCGGACGAACGGACAGCAGGCGACACCTGACGCTCCAACGCTCGACATCTGTCGAATGAAAGCCGGTAAAATCCGCAGAATTCCGCGGTTGTTCTCATACGTGCGCCACCGCTCCATGTCAGCTGGCTCACAGCCGGATTTATCGTGGAAACACAGAACCTTCCGCACTTTCCGGCCCACACGGCCGAGAACCTGGAGCCCACGATGATCATCGGTGTCCCCAAAGAAATCAAGAACAACGAATTCCGGGTGGCCATCACTGCCGCCGGCGTCCACGAGTTCCGCACCCATGGCCACACGGTCCTGGTGGAGCGCGGCGCGGGCCTCGGCTCCGGCATCACCGATGAGGAATACTCGATAGCCGGTGCGGAAATTGTCAATGAGGCGGACGACGTCTGGGCCCGTGCGGACATGGTCATGAAGGTCAAGGAGCCCATCAAGGCCGAGTACCACCGCTTCCGCAAGGGCCTGATCCTCTTCACCTACCTCCACCTCGCCGCCGAGCCGGAACTGACCCGCGAGCTCATCAACTCCGGCGTCACGGCCATCGCTTACGAAACCGTGCAGGAAGGGCGCACCCTGCCCCTGCTCGCGCCCATGTCCGAGGTCGCGGGCCGGCTGTCAGTCCAGGTGGGCGCCTCCTCGCTGATGGCCCCCGCCGGTGGCAAGGGCATCCTGCTGGGCGGCGTGCCCGGCGTCCGCCCTGCCAAGGTTGTTGTGCTGGGCGCCGGCGTTGCCGGAACCAACGCTGCAGCGATGGCGCTGGGCCTGGGCGCAGACGTCACCATCCTGGACATCAACATCAACCGGCTCCGCGAACTGGACGCCCAGTACCAGGGCCGGCTGAAGACGGTGGCCTCGAACAAGTACGAGATCGAGAAGTCCGTTGTGGACGCGGACCTGGTGATCGGCTCGGTCCTGATCCCCGGCGCGAAGGCCCCCAAACTGGTGACCAACGACCTCGTGGCGCGGATGAAGCCCGGCTCTGTCCTGGTGGACATCGCCGTGGACCAGGGCGGCTGCTTCGAGGACACCCGCCCCACCACGCACCAGGAACCCACCTACAAGGTGCACAACACCATCTTCTACTGCGTGGCGAACATGCCCGGCGCCGTCCCCAACACCTCCACCTACGCGCTGACCAACGTCACCCTGCGCTACGCGGTGGCCCTGGCCAACCTCGGCGTCAAGGCCGCTTTCGACCGTGATCCTGCCCTGGCGGCAGGGCTCAACATCGCCGCCGGCCACGTTGCACACCACTCGGTTTCGGAAGCCCACAACCTGCCCCTCGTGGCCGACTGGCACGAACTCGTCTCGGCGTAGCAGGAGGCGCTACCGGGCCAGCGCGCGTGCCGCCTCGATGATCTTCAGGGTCTCGACGGCGTCTGCCGGGTCCACGGGAAGGGGCGCCGCGGAGGCGGCACCGCCGTCGTGGATCTTCCCGGCCAGCAGCCGGTAGAACTCGGGATAAGCCCCCCGCTCGGTGGGCAGGGCATCCAGGTGGCCGTCACGGCCCAGGAGCCCTGCCCATTCCGGCGACTCCACCCCGTATTCCTCGTCGAGGGGGCTGCCGCCGGCCAGAATGTACGGTTCCTGCGGGTCCACGCCGTGCTTGGTGAACCCGGCCACCGAACCCAGGACGCGGAACCGCGGGGCCTGCTGCGCGCAGAGCATGTTCATGTGCAGGTGGCTGAGGACCCCCGTCTCGTGGCGCAGCACCACGAACACATCATCATCCGCCCGCTCATCAGAGCGCCGAGCCCGCAGCTCGGCATGGGTCACCGCGGCCGGACCGAAGAGCTGGAGCGCCTGGTCAATGAGGTGGCTGCCCAGATCGAACAACGCACCGCCCCCGTCGGCGGCCGTTGCTCGCGCCTTCCAGGCTTTGGCGATGATGGGGGACCAGCGCTCGAACCGCGATTCGAACCTGGTCACGGTGCCCACGGCGTCCACCGCCAGCAGTTTCCGCAGGGTCAGATAATCGCCGTCCCACCGCCGGTTGTGGAAGACCGTCAGCACCCGGCCCAGCTTCCGGGCCAGTTCGATCAGTTCCTGCCCCTGTGCGCTGGTGACGGCGAAAGGCTTGTCCACCACAACGTCCAGCCCCGCTTCCAGGGCAGCCCTGGCCAGGGGGTAGTGCGTGGCCGGCGGGGTTCCCAGCACCACCAGGTCCAGGTGGTCCGCAACGTCCAGGACGGCGTCGCCGTCGCGGACTGTCTTGACCCCCGGATAGCGGGCGGTGGCAGCCGCCTGCCTGCCGGCGTCGGACGTTGCAATGACGTCCAGCGAGTAGCTGGGGTCGGCCGCGATCAGCGGGGCGTGGAAGACGCTCCCTGCCAGGCCGTACCCGACGACGGCAGTGCGGATGGGGCGTTCAGCAGCAGTTCCGGTCATGGAAGCTACGCTACTCCGCTGCCTTGCCGGGCGCGCCGGCTCTCCTTATCCGCTGCCACTTAAACGCCGCGGCCGGCACCCCCTGGCGGGAATGCCGGCCTTGGCGATTATGAAGCAGTTACTTCTTTTCCCAGCCAAGGGTGGTCCAGTCCGGAACCTGGGACAGGCTCTGGAACAGGGACGGGCCGTAGTTGGCAAGGCCGGTGCGGACGAAGGAGATCTGCGGGCCGTTCATGACCACGCCCATGGAGAAGTACTTCGCCATGTGCTCCTTCTCCACTTCCATGGCTGCCTTGTTCCGTTCGGCGTTGTCCTCGATGGAGGCGAGCTCGGCGATCTTCTTGTCCAGTTCAGCGTCCCCCAGGCCGTTTTCGTTGGTCTTGGAGTCGTAGTACTGCTTGACGGCGGACGTCGCGTCGGCGCCAACGGTGTAGCCGGAGACGCTCAGGTCGAACTCGCGGCCGCCGATGACCTTTCCGAAGTCGGCCGAGGCCCGCTGGTCGATGCCCACGTCCATGCCGCCGGCCTGGAGCTGCTTCTGCAGGGTCTGGGTAAAGGCCAGCGTGGTGGGATCGTCACCGAAGTTGCTGATCTTGAAGGAGACAGGCTTGCCGTCCTTCTCCATGACGCCGCTGGCGTTCTCCGTGTACCCGGCGTCGGTCAGGACCTTCTTGGCGGCGTCCGGGCCGGTCTCCTTCACGGGATAGTTGTCCTGGTAGTAGTCCGAGAACGGCAGGAGCATCATGGAACCGGAGCTGGGCTCCTCCCAGTTCAGGCCATTGAACCGGACCTTTCGCAGGGCCTCGCGGTCCACTGCGGCAAAGATGGCTTCCCGGACAGCGACGTCGGTGATCCGCTGGGCGTTGATGTTCAGGCCGCCGGCGAACAGGCGCTGGCCGCGGCGGACCTCGGCGTCCTTGGTGCCTTCCAGCTGCTTGTAAAGGGCGATGGTGTTGGCAGACATAGCGTCGATCTCGCCGTTCTTGAAGGCCGCGATCTGGGCGCTGGTTTCCAGCTGGCGGAAGACCACGTTCTCCAGGACCGGCTTTGTGCCCCACCACTTTTCATTGGGGACCAGGGAGAGGGTCTTGGCGGCCGGGTCATACTGGTCCACCTTGAACGGGCCGGCCATCCACTCCGGGTGCATCTCGCCGACAAAGCCCTCGTTGAAGATCTCCGGCGTGTTGACGGCCGGGTGGATCAGCCCGAAGAACAGGTCTTCCAGGGGGTAGACCGGCTGCGTCATTTTGACGATGACTTCCTTATCGCTGCTGCCGGCCTCGACCGACTCCACGAAAGCGTAGGAACCGGAGGTCACGATGTCGTAGCCGGCGTCCGGGCTCTTCAGGATGTTCCAGGTGTTCTGGAAGGCCTTGATGTCGATCGGTGTGCCGTCGTTGTAGGTTGCCTTTTCGTTGACCTTGATGGTGACGGTTTGCTTGCCGTCAACCATCTCGCTTTCCACGGACTCGCAGAAGTCCTTGTTGGGGCTCGCCTTGCCCTCGAAATCGACCTTCCAGCAGCCGCCGATGCCGCCACCCGACACCGCAACCGGGTTGATCGGAGCCATCAGCGCGGAGTTGTCCGAGCTGTTGCCGTTGTTGGAGAACCCGTTGAAGTCCGGACCGATGCTGCCCAGCGGAAGTGTCACCTTGCCGCCCTGTTCAAGATCGGCTGCAGGCTTCTCGTTGATGCTGATGAGCTTGGACAGGTCGCTGCCTGCCTCCTGCCCCTTGGCCGTTTCCGGGCCAGTGGCACCGCCACCACCGCCGCAGGCCGTCAGCGCCAGGGCAGCAGCAATGGCAGCTGCCCCGCCGATCCTGTTCAGATTCCTCATGGTTTTCCCTTCGTTTGGTGCTGGTGGAGTGATGGGTCGGCTAATCCTGGGGTGCATGGTGGTCCGCTGTGTCGTGGACCACCAGCATGTCCTCATCCAGCGGTCCGTCCGGGAAGAAACAGGCAAAGCGCTGGTCCGGCAGCGGCACGGGGGCAGCCTCCAGGATCCGTGCCGCCCTTGAGGGCGTTACGGGCTCCAGCGGCGGCTCCAGGGTGAGGCACTTCTCCTGCTTTGCGGGCGGCAGTGCGGCGAAGACGGGGCACCGCGTGGCGAAGTTGCAGCCCTTGGGAGCGTCCAGCGGGGAGGGCAGGTCGCCCTGGAGGATGATGCGTTCGCGGGTGCGTTCCACTTGGGGGTCAGGTACCGGAATTGCGGACAGGAGGGCCCGCGTGTACGGATGGCGCGGGTTGCCGAAGACCCGGTCAACCTCGCCGATCTCCACGATCTTGCCCAGGTACATCACGGCAACCCGGTTGGAGATGTGCCGGACCACGGAGAGATCGTGCGCCACCAGGAGGTAGCTCAGGCCCAGCTCGGCACGGAGCCTGTCCAGGAGGTTGATGACCCCTGCCTGCACCGAAACGTCGAGGGCCGAGACAGGCTCGTCAAGAACCACCAGTTTGGGGTTCACGGCCAGCGCGCGTGCAATGCCGATCCGCTGGCGCTGGCCGCCGGAGAACTGGTTGGGGAAGCGGTTGACGTGGTCCGGCTGCAGGCCCACCAGCCTCATCAGCTCCATGATCCGTTTCTTGGCCGCCTGCCGGTCCATGCCTGCGTTCTGCAGCGGTTCGGCGAGGACTTCGTAGACGGTGAACCGCGGGTCCAGGGCACCGGTAGGGTCCTGGAACACCATTTGCAGTTCCCGGCGCATGGCGCTCTTAGTCCTGGCATCCGCGGCCTGCTTGTTGCTCAGGCCGCCGATGACCACTTCGCCGTCCTGGTCCTTGTGGAACTCCATGATCTCCAGGAGGGTGGTGGTCTTTCCCGAACCTGACTCGCCCACGATCGAGAAGCACTCCCCCTCGCGGATGTCGAAGCTGATCCCGTCCACGGCCTTGACGGTGCCGATGCGGCGCTTTAACAGGGCTCCCTTGGTGAGCGGGAAATGCTTGCGGATGCCCTTCAGTTCCAGGACAGCTGTGCGCTCCCCGCGGGGAATGGCATCGAAGCGGGACACCGGTACCGGCGGAGCGGAAAAGACGTCGCGGACGTCCACGTCACCGCCCAAGGCCCCGGATTTGATGCAGGCGGCGCGGTGAAGGGCGCTTCCCGGTACTGGTGCCAGCGCGGGTTCGCCGTCCAGGCAGGCCTCGGAGGCCAGCGGGCAGCGGGGCGCAAACGAGCAGCCGGTAGGGGTATGGATCAGGTTGGGCGGCATGCCATCGATGGGAATCAGCGATGACTTCTCCGCAACGTCAACGCGCGGCACGGCGCCGAGCAGGCCCATGGTGTAGGGCATCCGCGGGTTGTAGTAGATGTCATCCACCGCCCCGGTCTCCACCGGCCTGCCGGCGTACATCACCATGATGTTGTCTGCCATGCCGGCCACCACGCCCAGGTCGTGGGTGATCATGACGACGGCGGCACCGGTCTCTTCCTGTGCCGTGTGGAGCACCTCAAGGACCTGCGCCTGGATGGTCACGTCCAGCGCCGTCGTCGGCTCGTCCGCGATCAGGACCCGAGGGTTGTTGGCGATGGCGATGGCGATCATCACGCGCTGGCGCATGCCGCCGGAGAATTCATGCGGAAAGGCCCTCAGCCTGTGCTTGGGGCTGGGAATCCCCACCATGGCCAGGAGTTCGACGGCGCGCGCTTCCTTCGCCTGCCTGCTCATGCCGGGGTTGTGGATGGTGAGCGCTTCAATGATCTGGGTGCCCACTGTGTACACGGGCGTCAGCGAGGAAAGCGGGTCCTGGAAGACCATGGCCAGTTCGTTGCCGCGGTAACCGCACATGGCTTTGTCGCTAAGGCCGAGCAGTTCACGGCCGTTGAGGCGGACGGAGCCGGAGACCTCGGCGGTTGGGGGCAGCAGGCCCATGATGGCCAGGGAGGTGACGGACTTGCCGGAGCCGGACTCTCCCACAATTCCAAGCGTCTTGCCGGCCATCAAATCGAAGTCCATGCCGCGGACTGCGTGGACAACGCCGTTTTCAGAGTTGAACCGGACGTGCAGGTCGCGGACCGACAGTACGGCGTCGGTGGGGCCGGAGAGCCCGGCTATGTGGAGCCGCTCCGCCGGCGACCCCGTGGACTCCGCCGGCCCGGCGGTGGTTTCGCTGCTCATGATGCCTTCTTCTGCACAGGTGCCTGTTGGATTCCGTTGTTCCGGGCTCTGTTTTTCCGCCCCTTGCCGCTGGAGCTGGAGCTGGGGTCGAAGGCGTCACGCAGGCCGTCGTTCATCATCGCCAGGGACCCGGTGAGGAGGAACATGACGGTCAGGGGCACCCAGAACATCCACGGGAATGTCTGGACCTGGGACGTGGCGCCGCCGATCAGCACGCCGAGGCTTACGTCCGGGAGCTTGATGCCGATGCCGATGAAGGAGAAGGCAACCTCGGCCAGGATGGCGGCGGTGACCCCGCGGGTGATGTCCAGGACCAGCAGCGAGCCGATGTTCGGCACCAGGTGCCGCCAGATGATCCGGCGCGGCGGCACACCCATGTACTGGGCTGCCTTGACGAAGTCCCGCTGCATGAGGGACATGGACAGCGAACGGATGAGGCGTGCAGTTCCCATCCAGCTGAAGACCAGCAGCACAATGATCAGCAGCAGCCAGGATGGCAGGTCCTGTTTGAGTCCCGCTCCGCCGCCGCTGGTGGCCACGGCGACAACCAGGAGTGCCGGCATCATGATCAGCGCCTCGAGGACGAAGAGCATCAGCTTGTCCACTTTGCCGCCGAAGTAGGCCATGGTGCAGCCGTAGACCGCGGCTATGAGGACCGAAACCAGGCCCACCACCAGGCCGATCAGGATGGAGATCCGGGTTCCTTCCACGGTCATGGCGTAAAGGTCGATGCCGGCCTGGGAGGTGCCCAGGTAGTGCTCGGCGGACGGCGGCATCCCGATGTTAAAGGGGTCGATGGTTTCCTTGTCCCAGGGCGTGAAGTACCCGCCCAGGAAGGAGAACAGGGTCAGGGCAAGGAAGATTGCCAGGCCAGCCACGGCTGTCTTGTTCCGCAGGAAGCGGCGGAAGATGATGGTGGACTTGCCGATGACGACGTCGGCGCCCTCCAGGTGCGCGTCCTGCGCCGCGGCTGCCGGGTCGACGGCATTGAGGTTGGTCACGGCTACTGCACCCTCACTCTCGGGTCAACCAGTGTGGTGGCGAAGTCGGCCAGGATGGCGCCAAGCGCGAAAATGACGGAACCGTAGGCGAGAGTGGCAGTGGCGGCGTTCACGTCCTGCAGCGAGATGGCGTCAATGCTCCAGGAACCAACGCCGGGCCAGGCGAAGATCTTTTCCGCGAAGAATCCGCCGGCGAAGATGGCCGGGATGGTGAAGGCGATGCTTTGTGCCACCGGGATGAAGGAAACCCGGAGGGCATGCCGGGTTATGGCCTGGTTCCGGCTGAGGCCCTTGGCACGGGCCGTCCGGACGAAATCAGCATTGACGTTGTCCAGCAGGTACTGGCGCTGGGCGATCTGGTAGGAGCCCCACCCCACCAGGGTGATGGCGACGGTGGGTACCGCGTAATGCGCCAGCATGTCCACGAATTGCGCCCAGCCCGGTTCTATCCCGGGGGTTGAGATTCCGGTGACGAAGAAGATGCGCTCACCCACGGACTCGTTGATGTTGATGGCTCCGAGCTGCACCAGGAAGTAGGCGATGGGTGCCGGCACGATGTAGGCAAGATAGCTGTAGGAGGTGATGACCCGGTCCTGGAACTTGTACTGCCGGGCGGCGGAGTAGACCCCCAGGGCCACGCCAATGACGAGGGTCAGGACGATGGATGCCAGGAACAACCTGGTGGAGATCCAGACCCTGTCGCCGAACTCCGCGTTGATGAAGGCCCCGTTGGGGCTCCTGCCCCAGTCCCAGCGGGTGACGATGGCGGTCAGCCAGTCGACATAACGCTCCCAGGGGCTCAGGTCCGGGTCAAGTCCCTTCAGTCGCATCGAGGTGGCAACCTGTTCGGGAGTTGGGCGCGGAATGCGTTCCTGCTCGAGCAGTGCGGGCTTCAGGGAACTCACTGCAAGGAAGTAGCCCGCGGAGGTGGTCAGGAAAATCATGACCACATAGATGAGGCCGCGCCTTGCGAGGTACCTGAGCACGCTATCTGGATCCTTCCGTCCTCCCCGGATCAGCGGGAGTTGTACCGCGTCACCGGGACCAGTGCCAGCGGGTAGCTGGCGTCCCGCAGCCCTGGCCGGGCGTCCTGGCGGACTATGTCGCGGGTCACATTCCAGAGGAAACTACCACAGGCCCTCAGGGAAAATAGGGGCGGACGCGGGGAAAACTACCCGGGCGTATCAGATTGTTATGAACAAATCTGTGAAGTTGATTTGACTGGACGCTGGGGCTTCTGCCCGCGTACTCTATGCGCCTTTGACCACCCGTGTGACAAGATCCCGCCACGACGCGGCCAGCCTGTCAGCGGTGATCCCGTGGACGCGGACCAGGTTGAGGAGCCGCCCGGGGTCCAGGGCGGCACCCAGGGAGCCCGCCATGAGCCAGGGGTCGGAGGTAAAGCCTTCTTCCCGGAGCAGCACTTCGATATGCCGGTGCCACAGCGCCGCTGCGGGCACCTCAAAACGGCTGCTGCCGGAGGCGTTCTCCGCCGCGAGCACAAGGTCGCCGAACTCCACCACGTAGGCGATCCGAGCGGCACCGAAGGCAACCAGCCGTTCCAGGCCGGGCGCGCCCGGCCCCAAAGGCGGCGGGCCAAACAGGAAGCGTTCCTGGAACGCCGCTTCAGAATCGTCCAGCAATGTCAGCAGGAGGCCTGCCCGGCTGCCGAAACGGCGGAATACAGTGCCCTTGCCCACTCCGGCGCGCTCGGCCAGGCGGTCCATGGTGAGCCCCTGGGCGCCGCCCTCCCGGATGATTTCCCGGGCGGCCACCAGCAGCCGCTCCCGGTTGCGGGCGGCGTCACTCCGTTCAGCTGCCGTTGCCGGCATTCCCGGCCGCAGTGGGATCAGGCTCACAGCGTCATTCTAGCCCCCGGGAATAGAACCGGACCATGGTCCGTTTAGTCTGGTGGAAGGCATGACCAGCCTGAGCCAAAACCGGCAAGCGGCGCCCCGCTGCCACCAAGACAAGGAGTTCTTATGACCAAGAGCAAAGTACTGACTCTCGTCGGCAGCCTGCGTGCCGAATCCACGAACCAGAAACTGGCGGAGGCAATCCAGCTCAACGCCCCCGAGCAGCTGGACGTCGTCATCCACGAAAGCCTGGGCAATATTCCCTTCTACAACGAGGACATCGACGTTGAAGGCAAGGTTCCCGCCGCTGCCGCCGCCCTCCGTTCCGCAGCCAGCGAAGCTGACACCGTCCTCCTGGTGACCCCCGAGCACAACGGCACCGTGCCCGCAGCCCTGAAGAACGCCATTGACTGGCTGTCCCGCCCCTTCGGCGCCGGCGCCCTGGCCGGCAAGCCCACGGCCGTCGTCGGCACGGCGTTCGGCCAGTATGGCGGCGTCTGGGCCCAGGACGAGGCCCGCAAGGCCGCCGGGATTGCCGGCGCCCAGGTCCTCGAGGACGTGAAGCTCGCCGTCCCCGGGTCCATGGTCCGGTTCGCCGAAGTCCACCCCAAGGACGACGCCGAGGTTGTTGAGCAGATCAAGGGCGTGTTCGATGTCCTTGCTGCTGCCGCACCTGCAGCCTAAGGCTTGAAATGCCCCGCAACGCCCGGTCCGCCCGCCAGCGGACCGGGCGTTGCCGCGTGGCGGCACCGTGACCAACTCTTGTCCCAACCGGTACCTCCCGGACATACGCGCCCGGAAGAGCCAGCCGTAGCATTGATCCACGAAAAAGTACCGGAACGGAATCGCGGTGCAGTCATGGCAGCAGAGCAGAGCGCCGGGAGGTGCCTCGCAAGGAAGCGCTGGGCGGCGGCAGCCCTCGCCCTTCCGCTGCTCCTTGCCTCCTGCGTGGACCCGGCTCCGCAGACACCCTCCGCCGCTTCCCCCAACCCAGGCAGCGGTTCCGTCAGCAGCCCTGCGCCGCCTCCCGCCGCCAACGTTCCTGCGCCACAACCGCAGGAGCCAGCGCCGGACGGCACTACCGCCACGCCGCCGGAACCCACCCTCGCCCCAACCCCAAGCCGGCCACCCACCAGCCCGTCGGCCATGGTGCCGCCCCACGGCATGTCCGTCCCGGAGGCCGGGAAACCACGGGCAACGCCTGCAACACAGACCCCCTCCCCCACTGCTTCGAGTCCCCCGGTAAACCCTGCGGCACCGCGGATGCTGACCTCCTACTACGTCCTCCTTGACGACGGCGGCAGCAGCGGCGTGCGTTTCGGCTGCAACGACAGCCTGGTGGGACTGTCCCGCGCCGCGCCCGGGACCGAGCCCCTGCTGACTGCCGCGATGAACGCCCTGCTCGAAGGGGCAAGGGGCGGTGACATTCCACTGGGCCCGATCGAGGTCTCGGACGTCTACAACGCCCTGGACGGCTCCGACCTGACTTTCCTGTCCGGGAGCTTTGACGGAACCACTGTCACTGTCTACCTGGCGGGCACGCTCAGCCTTGGCGGCGCGTGCGACATCCCGCGAGTGGAGGCCCAGCTGACCCAGACCGCGGTGGCCGCCGCCGGCGCCATCAGGGCAGAGGTCTACGTGAACGGACAGCCCCTCGCCGAAGTGTTGCGCCAGGATTAGTCGGCAGGGCGCGCTGGAGCAACAGGTGTTGCTTTTGAGGCAACCTTCAGCTGTATCCTGTCCGTGTGAGCCACGAAACAATCGACGCAGCAGGGACGCTGCCAGCGGAAGCAATAGATGCAATCGAACGGGCCGCCACGTCCGCCCACCGGCACGAGGAACTGTTCTCGGACCGGGCCGCGAACATCCGGCAATCGGCGGTGCGCGACGTCTTTGACATCTCCATGCGCCCGGGCCTGGTCTCCCTTGCCGGCGGAAGCCCTTACCTGCAGTCCCTGCCCTTGGACCGGCTCGCTGCCACGACGGCCCGGATCATTGCAGAGGACGGCCTGACCGCGCTGCAGTACGGGACCGGCCAGGGGACCCTGGAGTTGCGGACGCAAATCTGCGAGGTGATGGCCGCCGAAGGAATCCTGGATGCCCTGCCTCAGAACGTGGTGATCACCGCCGGTTCCCAGTCAGCGCAGGATGTGGCCACGAAAGTCTTCTGCAATCCAGGTGACGTGGTGCTGGTGGAAGATCCCACCTACGTGGGAGCGCTCAACACGTTCGAGTCCTACCAGGTCCAGGTGGAAACAGTGGACATGGACGAATCCGGCCTGGTCCCGGAGCTGCTGGAAGCGAAGATCGCGGCGCTCCAGATGTCCGGCAAGAGCATCAAATTCCTCTACACCATCCCCAACTTCAACAACCCTTCCGGAATCACTCTCGCCAAGGAACGCCGCCAGCAGGTGGTCGATATATGCCGCAACGCGAATATCTTGATCCTCGAAGATAACCCCTACGGCCTGCTGCGCTACAGCGGCGAGCCCCTGCCACCGCTGCGCGCGGGGAACCCGGACGACGTCATCTACATGGGTTCGTTCTCCAAGATCTTCGCTCCCGGCCTGCGCATCGGCTGGGCCCTGGTGCCGGAGCACCTGCAGCGCCGGTACTACCTTGCCGCCGAATCCGTCACGCTGTGCCCGCCAACCCTGAACCAGATGCTCGTCTCCGCCTATCTCCGCGAATACGACTGGAAGGGCCAGATCCAGACCTACCGGAGCCTGTACGCCGACCGTTGCCAGGCGATGCTGGCCGCGTTGAAGGAGTTCATGCCCGCGGGGACAACATGGACCAGCCCGGAGGGCGGCTTCTTTGTCTGGGTGACGCTGCCGGAAGGACTGGACACCTACCCGCTGCTGCACAAGGCGATTGACGCGGGCGTGGTCTTTATCCCCGGCGCCGCCTTCACGCCGTCGGACGATCCGTCCAACAAGCTGCGCCTCGCCTTCAGCGCCGTGCCCCCCGAGGCTATTACCGAGGGAGTGCGCCGGCTGGCCCCGGTGCTTCAGGAAGCCATCGCCGCGCTGTAGCGTTGGCCTCACCAGTGCCGCGGAACCAAGCAAAGGAGCAAACATATGAGCGGAATCATTGTTGTGGGAGTTGACGGCAGCGGAACCGCAAAGAAGGCGGCAGAGTCTGCCCGGGACCTGGCCTTGGCCCTGGATGCCTCACTCCACGTCGTTAGCGCCTTCGACAGTGACAGGACAGAGGTGTTTGGCAGCGGCAGCGACCAGTGGATCGTGTCAGACGCCGATGCTGCCGAGCACGTGGCGCGGACAGTGGCTGAATCACTGGGGGGCGGCTGGAAGGTAACGTACTCGGCTGCCCGCGGGCGGCCCGCTGACGCCTTGATCAAGGAGGCCATCCGGATGGAGGCCCGCATCATCGTAGTGGGAAACCGCAGGATGCAGGGCATCGGCCGGGTCCTTGGCAGTGTGGCGAACAGCGTGGCCCACAATGCGCCCTGCGACGTCTACATCGCCAACACTTACGACGCCGACTAGGAGTTACCGCGGACACTCCCCCTGGTGGCCAACGTCGCCGCGGGGGGTGTCCGTTCTCACGCCCTATACGCCATTTAAGCCCTGAGCGCAAAGATAAAATCGGAACAGGCCCCAACGGTGCGGACAACGGCAGACACCACTATCAAGGGGCACCATTGATCACTCTCCAGCGCCGCCAGCTCGTAGGTCACGACATCCTCCTGGCCCGCCACGGAAACCACATCTGCTCCATGCGGGTTGACCGCAGCAACGGCACCGTTGTGGCGCTGCTGGATGACGGCAGCGTTGACAGCGCGCCGAACCTCATCGCTCCGGACCTGCAGCTTCCCGCAACCGTGGGCAGCGTGCTGCGCGAGGACTGGAAGCTGCTGACGGCGTGGGCCGGAATAGCGGCCACGATGGGTGTGCTGCTGACGGCAGCGGCTGTGGCCCTGGGGAACACCGCCGATCCGGCCGCCCTCGAGATGTTCACCACGATGTCCTACGGTGCCATCAGGCCCTGAAGCATCCACCAGATGCCCGCCATCACCACCCCGCCGAATAGTGAGCCTGCCACCACCTGAGCAACGGTGTGGGCGCGAAGCACCACGCGGGACCAGCCGACCGCCGGCACCAGGAGCAGCAGCGGCGCCCACGCCGGCCCCAGCATCAGGACGGCGATAACGGCGGAGCAGGAGATGGCGGCGGCATGGCCGCTCATTTTCCAGAACGGGCTCACAGCGGCCAGGACCACCACCCCGCCCACGACGGCGAGGACCATGGCAACAACACTCCGCGGCGCCCCGGCCGCCTCCAGGACCAGCAGCCCGGCCAGGATCGAAGCCAGCGCCATGAGCAGGACCGGCGCACGCTGCTTCCTGTCACTGACGTGGTGGTCGGTGACCTTTCCGAGCCGCACCAGGACCAGCAGCAGGATCAGCGGGAGCACGCAGACGAACAGGGCTGCCAGCGCCCCGTACACCATGGTCCCGGGGAACCCGTCCTCCGTCAGGGGGCTGATCAGCAGCTGGACGCTGACCACCACAGGCGGCTGGAACGTCTCGGTCAGCCACCTTGCTGTCCTGTTCTTCGCCCGGATGGTATTGCTGTTGACAACCACGTCCCTTAGTCCAGGAGCAGCGCGGGCTCTTCCAGGATGGCCGCGACGTCGGCCATGAAGCGCGCGGACAGGTCACCATCCACCACGCGGTGGTCGAAGGAGCCGCCAAGGGTGGTGATCCAGCGCGGGATGACCTCACCATCAAGGACCCAGGGCTTCTGCTTGATGGTGCCGAACGCCACGATGGCCACCTCGCCCGGGTTGATGATGGGCGTCCCCGTGTCGATGCCCAGTGCCCCGATGTTCGTGATGGTCAGCGTGCCGCCCTGCATTTCGGCGGGCTGGGTCTTGCCGGCCCGTGCCGTGGTGGCAAGGTTGTTCAGCGCGAGGGCCAGTTCCTTGAGTGAGAGGTCCTGGGCGTTCTTGATGTTCGGGACCATCAGGCCGCGTGGTGTTGCTGCGGCGATGCCCAGGTTCATATAGTGCTTGACGTGAATCTCGGCGGCGTCGCTGCCGTCGGCGTTGTCCACCCATGTGGCATTGACGCTGGGGTTCCGTGCGGCAGCCCAAATGACGGCCTTGGCCAGGATCAACAGCGGCGAAACCCGGATGCCCTCAAAGTCCCGTGACGACTTGAGCCGCTTGACGAACTCCATGGTCCGGCTGGCATCGACGTCCACGAAGATGCTGACATGGGGAGCGGAGAAGGCCGACTCCACCATCGCTCTGGCCGTGGCCTTGCGGACGCCCTTGACCGGAATCCGTTCAATCCGCTGGTCCTGCGGCTTGCCCACCTTGCCCCAGAATCCGTCCGCTTTGTCCAGTTCGGCGTCACGCTGGGCCTGGTAGCTCACCAGGTCCTCGCGGGTCACCTCGCCGCGGGAACCGGTGGCCACCACATCCGCCAGGTCGATGCCCAGGTCCCGGGCGATTTTGCGGACGGGAGGCTTGGCCAGGACACGGTTGACCAGCCCGGTGATGGTGCCGCCCAGGGTAGGCCGGTTGTCGATTGCTCCTGCCGGGGACGCAGCGGCGGGGCGCGGGGCCTGGACGACCTCAGCCGGCGTGAGTGGCTGGACCGGTTCCACCTCCGGGGCGTTGACGGTCACGGCGGCGGAGGGCTGCGTTTTGCGCGGGCGGCGCTTGACGGCGTC
>NZ_JBNHFD010000061.1:0-21918 GCF_059089865.1 Arthrobacter sp. Y3221157 | reverse complement strand
GGCGCCGGTCAGCGCCGGGGCGCCGTCGACGGCGAAGGCGGCAACCACCCAGTAGCCGGTTCTGCCTTCGTGCAGGCGGCCCGGGACCAGGACCTGCTTGTCCGGGTCGTAGCTGCCCCGCGCGCTGACCATCTGGTCGGCGTCGGTACCGTGGAAGAACTCGCCCGGCTGGAGGGTATCGGTCAGCGGCTGGACCTGTTCGGTGGCAGGGTTGACCGGGGCCTCGGGTTGCGTGGAGCGCCCGAACTGCCACTGGCTGAGCAGCACGAAGACCCCGGAAATGGCGATCGCAAAAACAAATCCGGCGATCCAGCGGGGTTTAAGGGCAGTTTTCCACACGTCTTAACCGTACTTCGTACCTTTGTAGAACAACTAAACGCCGACGCCGGCGGCATCTGCGGCGGGCACCGGATCAGTGGTCGAAAAAGACCAGGCTGGAGTTGATCAGTTCGGAAATGATGTCGGCGTCGTAGGCGCGCCGCAGGGATTCGCGGAACGATTCCTTGGACAGGGACCTGGCCAGGGTCGCCAGGACTTCAAGGTGGTCGGAGAAGGAGCTGGCGGGGGTGGCAATCAGAAGGATCAGCGTTGCGGGGCCGTCGGCTGCACCGAAGTCCAGGGCGGAGCCGTATTTGGCGACGCCCACCGCAATGGACGTGCGGGTCACGAACTCGCTGCGCGCGTGCGGCAGGCCGATTCCACCCGGAAGTCCGGTGGCCAGCTGGTGCTCGCGGGCGTTGACGTGCTGCAGGAACCCCTCAAGGTTCGAGACGCGCCCGGCGGCGTAGAGCCGTTCCGCGAGCTGGGTTGCGGCGTCGGCCTTGTCCGATGCCTCCATCTCCAGGATCACCATCTCGGGGGTGGTGAGGTCCGCATCATACGGGTCAAGTGCTTCCGCCAAGGCGTTTCCCTTCAGTCGGCAGTACGGGGCATCCGGCCCCTCAGCGCAAGGGCACGATGTCTTCCACGCCCAGGCGGGCAGCGTCTGCGGATTTGTCGTCCGGCTGTTGCTGGCTGAGGCGTTCGGCCTCCACGCGCGCAATGTAGTGCCGCACCTCATTTTCGCGCTGCGCGTCGCTCCAGCCGAGGACGTCACCCATCAGTTTAGCGACAACCGGGACCGCGGACACACCGCGGTCCCACGCTTCGATCGAGATCCGCGTCCGCCGGGTCAGCACGTCGTGCACGTGCCGCGCCCCCTCGTGTGTTGCCGCATAGACGGCCTCGGCCTGGAGGTAGTCGTCGGCTCCCGGAATCGGCTCGGCCAGCGCCGGGTTCTCTTCGATGAGGGCCAGCACCTCCGGGATCAGGGACCCGTACCGGTTGAGCAGGTGCTCGATCCGGGCCACATGCACGCCCGATTCCTCGGCGGTCCGGTTCCGCCGGTTCCATGCCGCGCGGAAGCCGTGGGCCCCAAGCAGCGGGATGGTTTCCGTGCAGCTGGGCGGGACCCGCTCGTCCATGGTGCGGGTGGCCTCGTCCACGGCGTCCTTGGCCATCACCCGGTAGGTGGTCCATTTTCCACCCGCGACGACGACGAGGCCGGGGACCGGGTGCGCCACCACGTGTTCGCGTGACAGCTTGGCGGTGGTGTCGTTTTCGCCGGCAAGGAGGGGTCGCAGCCCGGCGTACACGCCTTCAACATCTTCGCGGGTGAGCGGCCGCTTGAGGACCCTGTTGACGTGCTCGAGGATGTAGTCGATGTCTTTGCTGGATGCTGCCGGATGGGCCTTGTCCAGATTCCAGTCGGTGTCCGTGGTGCCGATGATCCAGTGCCGGCCCCACGGGATGACGAACAGCACCGATTTTTCGGTGCGCAGGATCAGCCCCACGGTGGACTGGAAGCGGTCGCGGGGCACCACCAGATGGATCCCCTTGGAGGCCCGCACCTTCAGCTGGCCGCGTTCGGTCACCATCGCCTGTGTTTCGTCGGTCCAGACGCCGGTGGCGTTGATGACCTGCTTGGCGCGGATGTTGAACTGCGTGCCGTCCTCACGGTTGACCACCTTGGCCCCCACAACGCGTTCGCCTTCGCGCAGGAAGTCCACCACGGCCATCTGGTTGACGGCGTGGGCGCCGTAGTAGGCGGCGGTACGGACAAGGTTGGCGACGTACTTGGCGTCATCCACCTGCCCGTCGTAGTACCTGATGGAACCCACGAACGCATCGTTCTTCAGGCTCGGGGCGGCGCGCAATGTGCCCCGCTTCGACAGGTGCTTGTGGAAGGGAACGCCGCGGCTGTGGCCGCTGGAGATGGACATGGCATCGTACAGCGCGATGCCGGCGCCCACATACGGGCGCTCGATGAAGGGTTTGGTGAGCGGGTACAGGAAGGGCACGGGCCGGGCCAGGTGCGGCGCGAGTTCGGAGAGCAGCAGCCCGCGCTCCTGCAGGGCTTCCTTCACCAGCGCGAAGTCGAGCATTTCAAGATAGCGCAGGCCGCCGTGGATGAGCTTGGAGGACCGGGATGAGGTCCCGGCTGCCCAGTCACTGGCTTCGACGATGCCAACGCTCAGTCCCCGGGTGACGGCGTCGAGGGCTGCTCCGGTGCCGACGATGCCGCCGCCGACAATGAGGATGTCCAGTTCCTGGCCGGGCCGTGAGGTGTCACGAAGCCGCTGGATGGCTGCTTCCCTGGCTGCCGGGCCGAGTGCCCCGCCATGAGCAGGAACAGTCTTCATCGAACGCCTCCAGTGCCTCTAGTGCCGGTAGTAGGACCACACTACTTGCTGGGGGCCCGCTTGGCAGGAAGGCCAGGGACGGACGCCGCCCCTGGCCCTCCCTTGCGGGTCAGTTCCCTTCGTAAGGGGATACGACGACGTCGACCCGCTGGAATTCCTTGAGGTCCGAATAGCCCGTGGTTGCCATGGAACGGCGGAGGGCCCCGATCAGGTTGGACGTTCCGTTGGTGTGGTGGCCCGGCCCGAAGAGGACTTCCTCCAGCGGGCCGACCGTGCCCACGTTGACCCGGTCCCCGCGCGGGAGTTCGAGGTGGTGCGCTTCCTGCCCCCAGTGCCAGCCCTTGCCGGGCGCCTCCTCGGCACGGGCCAGGGCGCTGCCCAGCATGACGGCGTCGGCGCCCATGGCGATGGCCTTGACGATGTCGCCGGAGGCGCCCATGCCACCGTCGGCGATCACATGCACGTACCGGCCGCCGGACTCGTCCATGTAGTCGCGGCGGGCGGCGGCGACGTCGGAGATGGCGGACGCCATGGGCGAGTGGATGCCCAGCGCGCGCCGCGTGGTGGTTGTGGCGCCGCCGCCGAAGCCGACCAGCACGCCGGCCGCACCGGTGCGCATGAGGTGCAGTGCAGGGGTGTAGCCTGCCGCGCCGCCCACGATGACGGGGACGTCAAGCTCGTAGATGAACTGCTTCAGGTTCAGCGGCTCGTGGTCCTTGGACACGTGCTCCGCCGAAACGGTGGTTCCCCGGATTACGAAGATGTCGACGCCCGCGGCCACCACGGTCTTGTAGTGTTCCTGTGTGCGCTGCGGGGTCAGGGAACCGGCAACAGTGACGCCGGCGTCGCGCATCTCGGCGAGGCGGGTGGTGATGAGTTCGGGCTGGATGGGTGCCTGGTACAGCTCCTGCATCCGACGCGTCACGGCGGGGCTGTTGGTCTCGTCCTGCAGTGCGCCGATCTCGTCCAGGATGGCCTGCGGATCCTCGTAGCGCGTCCAGAGGCCCTCAAGGTCAAGCACGCCCAGGCCGCCAAGCTTGCCGAGGGTGATGGCGGTTGCGGGGGACATGGCCGAATCCATGGGTGCCGCAATGACGGGCATGCTGAACTGGTAGGCATCGATCTGCCAGGAGACGGAGACGTCCTTGGGGTCGCGGGTGCGACGGTTGGGGACGATTGCTATGTCATCCAGGGAGTAGGCACGACGCCCACGCTTGCCACGGCCGATCTCGATCTCATAAGTCACTGCTCTAGGTTATCCCAGCCCGCGTGCCGCCCTTGGCTAGTGTGGCCCTAAGGGCAGGCGGTGGATTTTCGACGGGTACTACGGGGTGAGCGACCTGCACCACCTCACTTCCCAGTGGAGTCCTAGATACCGCCTGCTTCCTCTACGGAAAGTTGGGATTCGAACATGCGGAAGTAGCGGCCGCGGAGGGCCACAAGTTCGCGGTGGGTACCCTGCTCCACGATCCGGCCGTCCTCGAGCATGTAGACGATGTCCGCCTTCTCGATGGTGGCCAGCCGATGGCTGATGGCAATGATGGTGCTGCTGCGGTCCGCAAAGAGCCGGGTGAAAATCCGGTGCTCGGCGAGCGCGTCGATGGCGGAGGTGGGTTCGTCCATCACCATGAACGAGGCGTCACGGTAGAAGTTCCTTGCCATCGCGAGCCGCTGCCACTGCCCGCCGGACAGGCCGCTGCCCTTGCGGCCGCGGGGGTCCTCCATCCAGTTGCTGACGTGGTTGTCCAGGCCGTTGGGCAGCTTGTTGATGAAGTCCAGCGCCTCGGCGTCGGCAGCGGCTCGGCGGATCCTCGCGTCATCGCGGGGATTCTCGACGTCGCCGAAATAGATGTTCTCCGCCGCCGTTGCGAACTCGTACTTGAGGAACTCCTGGCTCAGCACCGCCAGGTGCCGGTGCCAGGACGTAACATCGAGGGCGGCAAGGTCGACGCCGTCGAGCAGTACCTGCCCCGAGTCCGGCCGGTAAAGCCCGGCCAGGATCCGGATCAGGGTGGACTTTCCCGCACCGTTCTCCCCCACGATGGCGATGTGCTGGCCCTCGCGGATGGTCATGCTGATCCCGCGGATGACCTCGATGTCGCTCCCGGTGTAGGTGAAGCGGATGTCCCTAAGCTCCACTTCCCGGGGCGCGGCCAGCAGCGGCGGCGCGTGCTCGGAGTGGACGGGCAGGGCCATGAACAGCTCGTAGTCCTTGAGGTTGGCCAGGTCCTCGTCAATCGAGCTGAGGGAGGAGACCAGGTTGTTCGCGGTGGACAGCGCCCGGCTGACGATCTGCTGGACGTAGAGGAACTGGCCAACGGGCTGGGCGCGGGCGATGATCTGCCCCACCACCCAGATCAGCGAGACCACTTCCGCCCCGTACTGCAGGGCGTCGGCAGCCAACTGTTTGGGGATGTAGCGCCGCTGGAAATCGAGCCGGCGGCGCTCGTCCGCGTCCCGGAGCCTGGACCGGAGATCCATCAGGAAATTGACGATTCCGTAAAGGCGCATTTCCGCTATGTGCTGGGGCCGGAGGAGGTTGGTCTCGATCATCCGGCGCTGCCGCCGGGAGTCCACCTGCGTGTTCCAGTGCGCGATCTGTTCCCGGGAGAGCTTGAACTGCAGGTAGACGCTGGGCACGATCGCCACCAGGACGATGACCGCGATCCACCAGCTGACCAGCAGCAGGGCTCCCACGGCCAGGATCACCGAGACGAGCTGGGTGAAGATGCCGGCGATCCGGTCGAGGACGCGGGCATAGGAATCGGAGAACCGCTTGGCACGGTCGTAGAGGTCAACGGTCTCTTTGTCGTCGTACCGCCAGAACTCGAGGGCCAGGAAGCGTTCGTACATCTGGTCACCCACGATGGCGCCTACCTTGAAGCTCATGAGCTGCTGGATGTAGCGGTCGACGCTTGTGAAGGCGCCCCAGAAGAGGCCCAGCGCGGCGGTGATGATGACGTAGACGATGGCCATCTGGCCGGCACCGGTGTCACCCGTGTAGGCAGCCGCCAGGGCGGTGGTGGTCAGGGCCGCGAAGTAGGTGGTGACCAGGGGCAGCACCGCTGAAATGAGCGAGCCGAGCACCTTCATGATGACCGCGCCCGGGGAGGCGTGGAAGCTGACCCGCAGGACCTGGGCTACAGCCCTGGCGTAGGGGCGCAGGGCCAGCCGGCGCTGGGGGTCGCGTTTGGGTTGCAGTTCGGCCGGATGGCCAGATGCGCGCATGCCTCAAGCCTAGGGCGCGCCAGTTCTTTGCCGTAGCCCGTGGAGCCGTTAGGTGCAGCCAGCAACCGTTGCCACTTGCAGCCGCCCTGCTCGGGGCAGGTTCTGCGGCTCCCTGAATTCGTTGACTTGTCTTCCGGACTTAACTTAGGCTCCGTCACGTATTGACATCGTTGTCATAAGTAGCGCGCGATGAAGGGCGATTCAAAAATGCACGGAAGACAAAAGGAAAGACTGCAGGTTTTTTCGGCCGTGACGCTGGCCGGTTTGGTGCTGACCGGGGCCTTGGCCGGAGCCGGACCTGCGATGGCAGAGAAGTCCGGCGGGAGCCCTCCTGCCGGACCAAGCACGGGCAGCACTGTGGGCCAGGAAACGTATCGGCCGGCGTACCACTTTTCGCCCGTAAAGAACTGGATGAACGATCCCAACGGAATGGTCTACCACAAGGGGATCTACCATCTTTTCTTCCAGCACAACCCGTCCGGGAACACGTGGGGCAACATGTCCTGGGGACATGCCACCTCTACTGACCTGGTTCATTGGCAGGAGCAGCCGCTGGCCATCTCCACTGATGACCAGGAGGATGTGTTCTCGGGCAGCGTTGTGGTGGACAAGGACAATTCGTCGGGTCTCGGTACTACGGAGAACCCGCCACTGGTTGCGATCTACACCAGCGCCTATAAAGATGCTTCGCCCCACCGCGGGCTGCAGGCCCAGTCGCTGGCCTACAGCCTGGACGACGGGCAAACCTGGACCAAGTACAGTGCGGATCCTGTCCTGAACCGGAACTCAGCCAACTTCCGCGACCCCAAAGTCTTCTGGTACACCGCACCCGACGGGAGCGGCTATTGGGTGATGACCGCCGTCGAAGCCACCGACCACAAAGTGCTGCTCTATAAATCCACCAACCTTAAGGACTGGACTCCCCTCAGCGAGTTCGGTCCCGCCAACGCCACCGGCGGACTCTGGGAATGTCCCGACCTCTTCCCCCTTGCCGTGGACGGCGACCCAAACAACGTCAAGTGGGTCATGGTGGTCAACATCAATCCGGGCGGCGTGGCTGGCGGCTCCGCAGGACAGTATTTCGTGGGCAGCTTCGACGGCACCACGTTCACATCCGAAAGCACAAAGCCCCTGGATTCCCTGCCCCCTGGAGCTCCGATCGCTGGCTTCAACGACGGAACCTATAACGGCTGGACCGTCAACAACGAACCCGGCAACTGGAAGAACGGCCCCTTCGCGCACGCTCCCGCCGCCGGAACACTGCCCGGCCAGAACATCGTGAGCGGCTTCGCCGGTGCAGGGCTGGTCAACTCCTTCAACGACGGCGACTGGCCATTGGGAACAATGTCCTCGTCCGATTTCACCGTGGACAGCGACTACATCAATTTCCTGGTCGGGGGCGGCCAACACCCCCGAGTCTCCGACAAACTGGACAATGCGCCGCCGCCGGGAGACCTGTTGTTCAATGGCTTCGAGGTTCCGGACGGCAGTACCCTCGCAGAAGCCGGCTGGACCGGCACCGGCGACCTCGCGCCGTCGTTCCAGCCGGCCACTGCGGGCGGGGACTACTACATCGGCGCTAAACGCATCAACACTTTCGAAACCGGCGGCGCTCCCGGTGATGACCGCCAGGGCGCATTGACCTCCCCCGAGTTCACCGTGTCACGGAACTTCATCAGCCTGCTGGTTGGTGGCGGACACCGGGCACCGGAAACAGGACAGGTCCTGGAGGCGCAGTTGATCGTCGACGGTGCCGTGGTCCGGACAGTGGCAGGGAACGACGCCGGCCAGCTCAACTGGAAGGGCTGGGACGTCTCCGAGTTCGCCGGCAAGCAAGCCCGGCTACGGATCGTGGACCAGGCTACCGGAGGATGGGGACACCTCACGCTTGACCACATCATGCTCACCGACCAGGCTGCCGTGCCCCGCTCCGACGAAACCACCGTCAATCTGGTGGTCGACGGCCAAGTGGTCCGTTCCACCACCGGCGCGAACAGTGAGGTGCTGGACTGGGCGTCCTGGAACGTGGCGGAATTCCGGGGCCGCCAGGCCCACATCAGGATCGTGGACAACAACCGCTTCGGCTGGGGACACATCCTGGCCGACGAGTTCACCGCCTCCCCGCAGCCGGCCAAACCGCGCATCAACGGCTATGACTGGCTGGACTATGGCCGCGATTACTATGCCGCTGTTTCGTTTGGCAACATGCCGGAGGATAAGCGTGTCATGCTCGGCTGGATGAACAACTGGGACTATGCCAACAGCATCCCTACTTTCCCCTGGCGCAGCGCCATGTCGTTGCCCCGCGAGGTGGGTCTCACGCAGACTCCGGCCGGGCCCCGGCTGACGCAAAAGGCAGCCAAGCAGGTAGACAGGCTTGCCGGCGCCCCCGGCTACACTGACACAGCTGGCAGGGCAATCAGCCCGGGAACACATGCCCTGCCTCCCGTGGCGTCGGGACAGGCCCAGCGCATCGACGTCACCTTCAACCCGGGGACGGCAGTGAGGTCCGGTATCACAGTCCTCGGTGACGGGGCGTCGTCGACTGTGATCGGCTATGACGCCGCGACACAGGAGGTGTACATCGACCGCGGGAATTCAGGCAACGTGGGCTTCCACCCGCTGTTTACCTCGGTCGACTCGGCGCCGGTGATGGTGGACGCGCAAGGAAACGTGACGCTTCGGATCTATGTGGACAGGTCCTCGCTGGAAGTCTTCGCCCAAGGCGGACTTCGGACGATCACCGATCAGGTCTTCCCCGCCGACGGAGCCCAGGAAGTGGCGCTGTTCGCCGAGGGCGGCGTTGCGCATCTGAAGTCGCTCACTGTCACCCCGATGAAACAGGCCATGTTCCTGGAGTCCCTCAAGGCGGTCAACGCCGGAGGGAAGGCCCGGGGCTGAGCAAGCAGGATTCAGCAGGCTCAGCCGCCAGCGTCCGGTGGCTGAGCCTGCTGCAGCCCCCGGCGACACTATTCTGCCGGTTGCAGCCAGGTCAGAACCGACCCGTCCTCTTCGATGTGCCGCGCCAGCTCGGCATTGAATGTGGCTCCGTAATCGGCGGTGATGTGGTCCTGGAAAGCGTCGTCGTCCCGGTACACCTCGAACACGAAGTATTCCCGCGGGTTGGATTCCCGGGTATAGGGGAGGAAATGTACGTTGCCCGGTTCACGGCGCACGTGCTCTGTCAGATCCCGCATCATCTCCGCGACGCGTCCCTCGCTTCCGGGCTTGACGGTGAATTCTGCATACAGTGTTTTGGCCATGGACTTCCTTCTTTCTGTGGTGGGTCAGTTCGACGGCGGCAGCTCGCCCGAGCCGCGCACAATCAGTTCCGAGGGGACGACGTACGTCTGCGGAGCGGCGTCGTCGCCATCCATGCGGGCAAGCAACCGTTCAGCGGCCAGTTTCCCGATCCGTTCAGGATGCTGCGCGATGACGGTGATGCCGGGTTCCATCATGTCGGCGAGCGTGAAGTCGTCGAAGCCCACCAACGCCACCCGGTGGCTTGCTCCCCTTTCACGCAGTGCCCTCATGACGCCGAACGTCACCAGGTTTTGGCTGGAGAAGATGGCCGTGGGCGGGTTGCCGGAGGCGAGGAGTTCATGGGCAGCGAGCCGCGCTGATTCTTCGTCGTGCAGGCCATCGCGAAGCGGAACAGAAGCGGTGGCGACGCCGGCCCTGCCGAGTTCCTCCATGAAGCCCCTGCGGCGGTCGCGGGCAGTCTGGATATCAAGGCGGTCACCCAGGTAGGCAAGTTTGGAATGGCCGTGCTTGAGGAGGTGGGCCGCAGCACGGGCAGAGCCGGCAGCATTGTCAGTCACCACGGCGTCGGCCTCGATCCCCACCGGTTCGCGGTCGATGAAGACGAGGGGCAGGTCCCGCGAGTGCTCGGGGATCACGTAGGCCTGGCTCCTGGCGATGGGTGTCAGGACCATTCCATCCACCCTGCGCCCGAGGAACGCTGCCACCAGGGCTTTCTCCCGCTCGGGGTCGTCGTCGAGGCTGGCAGCGAACACGGCGATTCCGCGCTCCGCGAGGGTGTCCTCCAGCGCGCGGTGGATCTCGCTGCTGAACGGGTTGGCAACGCTGGGCAGCAGCAACCCGATGGACAAGGTCCTTCGGCCCGCGCGGCGCAGGCTCCCCGCCGCCATGTCCAGTTGGTAGTTCAACTGCTGGGAAGCTCCCAGCACGCGCTGGCGCGTCGCGTCCGAAACGCCGGGCTCGTCATTCATCACCCGGGAAACAGTCTTGATCCCGACGCCTGCCAACGCTGCCACATGGCGCATGGTGGGTCGGTTCGTGCCGGCCTCGGATTGGTAACGATTAGACATCGTTGTCAAAACCTCGCTCTTCATCATCGATTCACGCTTGACTCTACCCTGTGACGTTGATTACATGAGCCGTGACATCGTTGTCAGGCACACCAGATGCCCTGAGACCAGGAGATTCAATGTTGAGTTCCAAGACCCCCCGGCACACCGTCAATCGTTTGCTCGCCATGGGTGCAGTCCTGACCCTGGGCGCCCTCAGCCTCTCGGCCTGCGGAGGCGACTCTTCCGCAACAGGATCCACCGACGGCACCTCGTCGGAAAAAATCGGTGTCTCGCTGATCGTGAAGACCACGTCGAACCCGTTCTTCGTCTCCATGCAGGACGGCGCGAAGAAGGCGGCGGCAACGGACGGCGTCGACCTCAAGCTCGCGGCCGGAAAGGCCGACGGCGACGAGGATACCCAGATCCAGGCGATTGAGAACGCCATCTCCAAGGGCGACAAGGGCATCCTGATCACGCCGAACGGACCGTCCGTCGTCGACGCCCTCAAGAAAGCCAAGGACGCCGGCTTGTTCGTCATTGCCCTGGACACCCCGCCGGACCCCGCAGACGCCGCCGACATCACCTTCGCCACCGACAACTTTGCCGCCGGTGAGCTGATCGGCAAGTGGACCGCTGCCCAGCTTGGCGGCAAGAAGGCCACCATCGCGCTGATCGACCTCTTCGACGACAAGGTTGTCTCCGTTGACTACAACCGCGACCAGGGGTTCCTGACCGGCCTGGGCATCGACACCGCGGACAAGAAGAAGAACGGCGACGAAGCCAAGACCGGCAAGTACACCGGCGGCAAGGGCGGCGAGTACGAAATCGTCGGCAACCAGGCCTCCCAGGGCGCCGAAGACGGCGGCCGCACCGCCATGGAAACGCTGCTCTCAAAGAACCCCAACATCAACGTCGTCTACACCATCAACGAACCCGCTGCCGCCGGTGCCTTCGAAGCGCTGAAATCGGCGGGCAAGGAAAAGGACGTCCTGGTGGTTTCGGTCGACGGCGGTTGCGCCGGTGTGGACAACGTCAAGTCGGGCGTCATCGGCGCTACCGCCCAGCAGTACCCGGTCAAGATGGCCGAACTTGGAGTCAAGGCAATCGTGGACCTGGCCAAGACGGGCAAGAAGCCGGAAAACTCACCGGGCCTGGACTTCTACAACACCGGCGTGGAACTGGTCACCGACAAGGCGGCCGACGGTGTCAAGAGCATCACCACGACGGACGCCACCCAGATCTGCTGGGGCAAGTAGGTCCGGAGAGTTACAGGAGCAACAATGACCCAGCAACAGACGGCCGGACCGCCGGCCACGGGATCCAGCACTGACCTTGCCGAGGAATTCCTCGACCGTCAGACCCCGCTCAGCCGTATCCGCAACGTCCTGCACCGCTATCCCGCGCTCAGCCCGGCGATCGTGCTGCTGGTCGCGGTTGTAGTGTTCGGCCTCCTCAATGACCGCTTCCTGCGGTTCGAGAACCTTTCCCTGATCACCCAGCAGGTTTCCGTCGTCGGGACCCTGGCCATCGCCCAGACCCTCATCATCCTCACGGCGGGGATCGACCTGTCCGTGGGCGCGGTGATGATCCTGGCCTCCATGGTGGTGGCCCAACTGTCCGTGAACAACGGCGTGCCGGCGCCGCTGGCGCTCCTGGCGGGACTCGTCGTCGGGCTCGCCTGCGGGGCCCTCAACGGCTTCCTGGTGACCCGGTTCAAACTCCCCCCGTTCATTGTGACGCTGGGAACACTGAACATCTTCATCGCCCTGACCCTGCTGTACTCCGGCGGCTCCACCGTACGCGGCTCGGCAATGCCGGACGTGCTCACCTGGATGGGCAGCACCTTCCCGCTGGGCCCGGTCAGGATCTCCACCGGCGTGGTCATGATGCTCCTGCTCTACGTGGCGGTCGCCTTCATCCTGGGCAAGACAGCCTGGGGCCGGCACGTTTATGCAGTAGGTGATGACAAGGAAGCCGCCCGCCTGGCCGGCATCCCCGTCAACCGGGTCCTGATGAGCGTGTACCTTGCAGCCGGTGCCGTCCTGGCCATCGGCGCCTGGATCCAGATCGGCCGCACCAACGCAGCCAGCCCCAACGCGGGCGTGGACCTGAATCTGGACTCCATCACTGCCGTCGTGATCGGTGGAACCAGCCTCTTCGGCGGCCGCGGATCAGTATGGGGTTCCCTCCTCGGAGCGCTGATTGTAGGCGTCTTCCGCAACGGGCTGTCCCTGGCCGGGCTGGACGTGCTGTTCCAGACCCTCGCCGTGGGCGTGCTCATCATCGTCGCTGTGTCCATCGACCAGTGGATCCGAAAGGTAAAGTCATGACCTCCACCGGGCTCGAACGCCCCGTCACGGAAACCCGGCAGCCGATCCTCAGGGCACGCAACCTCGTCAAGACCTTCGGCAAGGTGGTGGGCCTGGACGGCGTCAGCCTGGACCTTTACCCCGGTGAAGTGCTGGCCATCATCGGGGACAACGGAGCCGGCAAGTCCACCCTTATCAAGTGCCTTACCGGCGCCGAGGTCCCGGATTCCGGCGAGCTGCACGTCTCCGGACAGCAGGTGCATTTCAAGCGGCCGCAGGACGCCCGCGCCCATGGCATCGAAACCGTCTACCAGAATCTTGCAGTCTCCCCCGCCCTTGATGTCGCATCCAATCTTTTCCTCGGCAGGGAGGAACGCTTGCCCGGGCCATTCGGCAAGGTCTTCCGTGTCCTGGACACCAAGGGCATGCGCCGCAAGGCGAAGGAGGAGCTTACCCGCCTCGGCATTTCGACGCTCCAGGATGTCACCGTCCCGGTCGAGAACCTTTCCGGCGGCCAGCGCCAGGCCGTGGCCGTGGCAAGGGCGGCAGCGTTCGGTTCCAAGGTAGTAGTGCTGGACGAGCCGACGGCGGCACTCGGCGTCCGCGAGTCCAACCAGGTCCTCCAACTGGTCCGCGACCTCCGCGACCGTGGCTTGCCGGTCATCCTGATCAGCCACAACATGCCCCACGTGTTCGACGTCGCGGACAGGATCCATATCCAGCGGCTCGGCAAGTGCGCGGCCACCATCACACCAAAATCGCACTCCATGACCGACGCGGTAGCGATCATGACAGGCGCCGCAACCGCCTGATCCTCCCAGGCTGCCCGCTGCCTCCAACCGTCCCTTCAACCGTTCCATCCCTCCCTTCCGCGGACCTGTCGGCGTCAGCCTGCAGGTCCGCGGACGGCTTCACGAAAGATAATCCGATGCCCCAAGACCACACCAACAGCCCTCACCCGGCGAGCCTCGATGTCATCGTGATCGGCGAAGCGCTGATCGACGTGGTGAGCACCTCCGAAGGCACCGTGGAGCACCCCGGGGGATCACCCGCGAACGTGGCCTACGGCCTGGGGCGCCTGGGAATCAGCACCGGCCTCCTGACCTCTATCGGCGAGGACGAGCGGGGCGCCACCATCGAGAGGCACTTGGCGGGCGCCGGCGTCGCACTGCTTCCCGGTTCCACCTCCGCCAAACGGACAGCCTCGGCAACAGCTACCCTGGCGTCTGACGGCTCCGCCCACTACGACTTCGACATCAGCTGGGAATTGCAGCCGGTCCACCCTGCCTATCTTCCAAAAGTGCTGCACACCGGCTCTATCGCGAGTTTCCTGGCGCCCGGGGCCGCTTCCGTCAAGAGCCTCCTGGAACGGGCGCACCGTGAATGCCTGGTTTCCTACGATCCCAATATTCGCCCCGCGCTCCTGGGCAGCCAAGCGGAGGCCCTCGCTGTTTTCGAAGACCTGGTTCCCCTGACGGACGTGGTGAAGCTGAGCGACGAGGATGCCCGGTGGCTCTACCCGCGGCTGACGTTCGAGGACGCCGCCGCGCGGATCCTGGAACTCGGTGCGGGCCTGGCGGTGGTCACCATGGGTTCGGCGGGCTCGTTTCTGGCAACACCCGGCACGCGGGTGCAGGTTCCGTCCGTCCAAACCGTAGTGGCGGACACCATCGGGGCCGGCGATTCCTACATGGCAGCCCTGATCTACGGCCTGCTCTGCCGGAGTACGGATGGTTTGCCGCCTTCCGTCCTGGAAACCCTGGGCAGCACGGCGTCGAAGGCTGCCGCCATCACGGTCGGCCGGCCCGGGGCCAATCCTCCCACCATCGAGGAGCTTACGCCGGACCTGCAACCGGCAGCATAGGGGCTTAAATACGGAAGGAGGTGGGGAATTTCCCCACCTCCTTCCGCGGCATCAAACCACCAGGATCATCGTGACCCGTAGTTCGGCGCCTCAACGGTCATCTGGATATCGTGCGGGTGCGATTCCTTCAGCCCGGCCGGGGTGATCCGGACGAACTTGCCACGGGCCTTGAGTTCGGGGATGGTCGGCGCACCGGTGTAGAACATGGTCTGGCGCAGGCCACCCACCAACTGGTAGGCCACGGAGGCCAGCGGGCCGCGGTAGGCCACCCGGCCCTCAATGCCTTCGGGGATCAGCTTGTCGTCACCGGACACGTCGGCCTGGAAGTAGCGGTCCTTCGAGTAGGACGTGTTCTTGCCGCGGGACTGCATGGCGCCAAGGGAACCCATGCCGCGGTAGGACTTGAACTGCTTGCCGTTGACGAAGATCAGTTCGCCCGGGGACTCGTCGCAGCCTGCCAGCAGCGAGCCGAGCATCACGGTATCGGCACCGGCTACCAGCGCCTTGCCGATGTCGCCGGAGTATTGCAGGCCGCCGTCGGCGATCAGCGGCACGCCGGCCGGGATCGCAGCCTTCGCGGATTCGTAGATCGCGGTGATCTGCGGGACGCCCACGCCTGCCACCACGCGGGTGGTGCAGATGGAGCCGGGGCCCACGCCCACCTTGATGCCGTCGGCGCCGGCGTCGATCAGGGCCTGGGCGCCTTCGCGGGTGGCAGCCTGGCCGCCGATGATGTCCACGTGCGCTGCCACCGGATCGGACTTGAGCCGGCGGATCATGTCCAGCACGCCCTGGGAGTGGCCGTTGGCGGTGTCCACGAACAGGGCGTCGACGCCGGCATCCACCAGTGCCATGGCCCGCTCCCAGCCGTCCCCGAAGAAGCCGATGGCAGCGCCGACGCGCAGGCGGCCTTCGTCGTCCTTGGTGGCCAGCGGGTACTGCTCCGCCTTGGTGAAGTCCTTGGTGGTGATCAGGCCCTTGAGCCGGCCCTGCTCGTCCACGAGGGGAAGCTTCTCGATCTTGTTGGTGGCCAGCTTGTGCGAGGCCTCCTCGCGGCTGATGCCCACGTGCCCGGTGACCAGTGGCATCTTGGTCATGACGTCGCTGACCAGCCGGATGGGGTAGTCGGACTCCGGCACGAAGCGGGTGTCGCGGTTGGTCACGATGCCCAGGAGGCGGTTCTCCTCGTCCACCACGGGCAGGCCGGAAACCCGGTACTGGGCGCACAGGTTGTCCAGTTCAAGCAGGGTTGCTTCCGGCCGGATGGTCAGCGGGTTGGTGATCATGCCGGATTCACTGCGCTTCACCCGGTCCACCTGGTCAGCCTGGTCTGCGATGGACAGGTTGCGGTGGATGACACCCAGGCCGCCCTGCCGCGCCATGGCAATGGCCATGCGGGATTCGGTGACCGTGTCCATCGCTGCGGACAGCAGCGGCGTGTGCACCGTGATCCTCTTGGAGATCCGGGAGGAGGTGTCGGCGTCGGACGGGATGACGTCCGTGTGCCCGGGCAGGAGCAGGACGTCGTCGTAGGTCAGGCCGATGAAGCCAAAGGGGTTGTGTTCGGGCTCGGTCATGAGTGCGCCTCTTACCTTGGTTGCTGGGCGGGTAGGGGTTGCAGCCGATGACCAGCCCGTCATTACGGGTCTGGCCTGTGCAGGGGATCAGGAACGCCGCATGCGGCGTTCCGGGGGCAGGAAGTATTGAGTAAATATTAGAACCTCCGCGCCGATCCCCCTATTCCACGCGTGCAATGTGAGCAACTGCACGAACTGTCTCCCGGCGTACTCAGCGCCAGCCGGTGGCAGCCAGCAGCCGCTGCTCGAACATGGGGATCATGCTCTCCACATAGGTCCTGGTCAGGTGGTTGTCGTCTTTGTACACGTAAACGTTGCCCACCACCGCGGGGCAGACCCCGCGGACACAGATGAAGTCGCTCATGTCCATCAGGTGCAGCCCGTCCAGCTTGCCGCGGTAACCGTCCAGGGGCGAGGGATCAACGAGCGATTCGCTGAGGGACGGGTTGCACTCGGGAGCGTCGGCGCCGTGCCTCTGCACGCACTCGGGCATGTTGAACGTGAAGCGCGGGTTGTCCCGGATGCCCACCACCTCGATGCCGGCCTCGGTGAACGGGCGCACGCCATCCAGGTAGCCCGGCACCTCGGTCTCGAAGGGCGCTTCCTCATGCGTCAGCGAGGCGACGGTGAAGACGGCGTCCGGCCGGTGCTCCAGGACGTAGGCCGAGGCCGCGATGTTGTACGCATTGCATTCTGCACTTCGGGTGTCCGATTCTGCGCCGAACCGACAGGCCGGCATCAGCAGGGTGACCAGTTCCCAACCCCTGGCCTCGGCGATCGGTGCCAGCGCGCCGAGGTATTGCTGGGAGTGCGAGTCACCCAGCACTACGATCCGCTTGCTGGCACCCTCGGCGGGCACCGCCTGCCGGCACCCCTCCAGGATGGGGTCCGCCGCGGCGTTCGCACCGGTGCAGGGGGCGTGGATGCCAGCCCAGTCCTGGTCCAGGGCGGAAGGGCCGGGAATGTACTTGGCCTCGGGTGCCGTCATTCCGGCATTCTCGGGGTTGAGCGCCGCGGCCCCCGGTGTGAGCTCCCGCGGCTGCGCCGCCGTCGCGGCTTCCTCGGCTGTGAGCGTGGTTTGCCAGATGGCTACCGGACCTGCCAGCACCGCACCGCAGGCGGCAATCACGACGGCGGTGCGCCAGGCCCGCCGTTTCGGCCAGTGCCAGTCGCGCAACGGTTTTTCCACGAAACGGGTAGTGAGGACGGCGAGCACGAGTGAGGCGCCCACAATCGCAAGGCCCTGGACAAGGTTGGGTTGTTCCACGCCGGTGGCGGCCAGCGCCAGCACCAGCACGGGCCAGTGCCATAGGTAGAGGGCGTAGGAATTGTCGCCCAGGGCCACGGCGGGCTTGCTGCCCAGGAAACGGTCCACACCGAACCGGCTCCCGGTCTGCCCGGCCACGATGATGGCGGCGGCAGAGAGTGTGGGCCACAAAGCGACGAAGCCGGGGAAAGACCGGTCCACCGTCAACAGCAGGCCAACGGAAACCATGCCCGCAAGGCCTGCCCATCCGAGCACCAGGCGCAGGGCCCGGCCGGGCTTGAGATAGGGCAGGGCAACGGCGAGCAGGGAGCCCAGGGCGAATTCCCAAAGCCGTGCCCTGGTATCGAAGTAGGCGTACGCCTGGTTTGTGGCGGTCTGCTCCACCGAGAACGCCAGCGACGCGGCGAACACCGCCCCGAACACCAGCGCCAGCAGCCCCCGGTAGGTCATTCCGTTCAGCGCGGTGATGCGCCGCAGCAGCACCAGGAGTGCTGCGCTGCCGGCAAAGATGAGGGGCCACAGGATGAAGACCTGGCCCTGGATGGACAGCGACCAAAAGTGCTGGAGGGGGCTGGCGCCGGCGTGGTCCTGCGCGTAGTAGTCCACCGCTGTGTCGGCGAGCAGCCAGTTCTGGCGGTAGAGCAGTGATGCCCACGCCTGGTCCAGGACCTGCGGCCACCGGCCCTGCGGGAGGATCAGCCAAGTGCCTGCCAGGGCGCCGAGGATGACCACGACGGCGGCAGGCAGCAGCCGCTTGAACAGGTGCAGCCAGTGCGCCAACAGCCCGAACGGCCTGCCCGATTCGGCTTTCCGGACGAAGGAGAGCGTCAGCAGGAAGGCGGAGATCAGCAGGAAGATGTCGACGCCGCCGGACACCCGTCCGAGCCACACGTGGTAGGCCACCACCATCAGGACGGCCAGTGCGCGGAGCCCCTGGACCTCTGGACGGAACGTCGGTTTCCGGCTCTTGGCGGCTGCTTTCGGCACTGGGCCGCTGGAGAAGCTGGTTTTTGTCATGCCCGGTCCCCGGATCCCCATCCGGTCAACGCAAGAAACTCCTGCTCGAAGAACGGAGCCAGGGTCATGAGATAGGAGCGTGTGACATGGTTTTCATCCTTGTACACGATGACGTTGCCAATGACAGCCGGACAAACGCCGTCCATACAGAAATACTGCGTGAGATCGAGGAAATGGGTATCCGGAAGTTCGTCGTCCACTGCAACTGTATCCGGCACAGGGCTGAAATTTTCCGCCGCGCTCCCGTTGCAGGCGGCAGGGTTGGCTGGGTTTTCTTCCAGGCAGGCCGGCACGTGCAGGGGCATCCGCGGAGTGTCCCGTACTCCGACCACGGGAATGCCAGCGTCATTGAGCCTGCTGACTTCCCTGATCCAGGAACTTTCGAGGATGTCCGTAACGGTGGGATCTGCCACAGTCCGGGTGCTGGTTGTCAGCACGAGATCCGGTTTCAGTTCCAGCACTTGTTCGAAGCTTTTCTTGTTGAACTCAATGCACTCCTCGGAGATGCCGGGCCCCGGCTCGTCAGTCAGGGGACAAAATCCTTTGGTGATGGATGTGACACGCCAATGGTGTTTTTCGGCCATCATGAGCACTGGCGTATTGAGCACGAAGGCGTGGGAACTACCCATGACGACAATATGTTTGGCAGCGTCCTCAGCCCCATTGGTGCAGATGCTCGCGTACTCGCCTGCGCCTATGCATGGCTCTGGAAAGACTGGCCATTCCTCGGCGATAACTTCGAGTTTGGGCACCGGCGGGGCTTTCGGGTCCGGCGTGAACTGGTATCCGTCGCTTAATGCCAGGGCACCGGGGTACCGGGGATCGTCGAGTCCGATCGCCGAGATCGAATCAGCCTGCAGAATGGAATGGCGCCAAAGGGCCAGCGGTGCAGAGGCAACTGCCACGGCAATAGCCACCGCCACCGCAGCCCGCCGCCTCTTGGCTTCGGGCCATTTCCATTCACGCCACGGCTTCTCGACAAAGCGCGTGGTGACATAGGCGAGAACCAGCGAGGTGACAATGATCGCAGTGCCGGACAGCCAGCCCGCGTGCTCCTTGCCGCTCCACGCCAGTGCGATCACCAGGACGGGCCAATGCCAGAGGTACAGGGCGTAGGAATTGTCTCCCAGCTTTACCAGGGGCTTTGAGCTGAGGAACCTGTCAACCCCGATGGAACTGCCCGTCTGGCCCGCCACGATGATGAGCACCGCCGAGAGAGTGGGCCAGAGCGCTGCGATACCGGGAAATGCCGCCTGGACATTCAACACGATTCCGCAGCTGATCATTGCTACGAGGCCTACCCAACCCAGCACAACGCGGGTCCGCCGTCCCGGCCGCAGGCCAGGCAGAAGCAGGGCCACCAACGTTCCGAGTGCGAACTCCCAGAGCCGGGCGCCAGTATCGAAGTAAGCCTGTACCTGGTTTGTGGCAGTGAAGTAGACCGAATATGCCAGCGATAAGACAAAGACCGCGGAGAATACGTATGCCAGCAGCGGCCGGTAGGCGAGCCTGAACCGGCTGGCAGCCCACGCGGCGCCTGCAAAAATAATGGGCCAGAGGATGAAGACCTGCCCCTGGATAGATAGCGACCAGAAATGTTGTAGTGGGCTGGCCAGGCTGTTGCTGGCGTAGTAGTCCACCGTCTTCTGTTGCAGCAGCAGGTTTTCCGAGTAAAAGAGTGAGGCCCAGCCATGTTCTATGACCTCGAGCCAGCGGCCGCGCGGAAGAAGCAGGTAGGAGGCCAGCAGCGTGGCCAGGATCACCGTTACGGCAGCGGGAAGCAGGCGCCGGAAGAGGTGCAGCCAGTGCTTCAGCAGGGCAGTCGGCTCCCGGCGCCCGTACCGGCCGGTGAACTGAAGGGTCATGAGGAAGGCTGACACCAGGAGAAATATGTCAACCCCTCCGGAGACCCTTCCGAACCAGACGTGGTACGTCACGACCATGAGGACTGCCAGCGACCTCATGCCTTGAATTTCCGGGCGGTAAGCACTTTTGCGGTACTTCTGCGAGGGGTCGGCCGGGCGGGCCGCGGCCTCGGCGGTCCATGATGTCGACACAAATAACCCTTCAGAGCGCGCAGTGAACCATCAAGTTTACCCGAGCTGGCGGGCAGCTCCCCAATCCGATGTTTCCTTCGAAGGCATCCGCCGGGCCAGGTAGCGGGCGTCCCGGACGGTTCCCGTTACCGTTGCGGACGCCGCGGCATACATGAAGTTGTTACCGAGGAAGTAGAGGCCGGGCGAGTCCAGGGCCACTCCCCTGTGCTGCTGGGAATCCCTAGAGGAGTCAAGGAGACCGGAATCGGGCCAGCCGAACTCGTCCCGGAAGCCGGTGCACCAGGTCACGTTCGCCACGTCGGTGCGGGTTCCGTCGGCCAAGACGGGCAGGCCTGGCCAGTGTCTCCGCGTCCCAGTGCCAGGAGCGCCAGTCCGGGCTGGGGTTCGTAGCCGCTCTCTGCGGCTTTCCGGTAGGGACTCCGGTCGGCGTCCAGGAAGTTCTCGAGGGCATTTGACCAGCGGTGCTCGCTTTCGGATACCCCGCCCAGCCGGCCCGCCGTCGTCGTCGTGCTGGTGCAGTGGCGGTCCCTAAGCGTCACCGTACGCCGCCGGCGCACGGGCACAAGCGGCGCCGTCAGGAGCGCAGCAGGGCGCGCAGCGCCTGGATGGTGTCGGCTTCGGCGGGCGTTTTGTCGTCCCGGTAGCGCTTGACCCGGGCGAACCGGAGAGCGATGCCGCCCGGATAACGCGGGGACTGCTGCACGCCGTCGATAGCGATCTCCACCACCGTGACAGGCTCAATCCAGACCGTGTTTGCCGTCCGCCGCACTTCGATCTCCTGGAACCGCTCAGTCTGCCAACGCAGCAGTTCGTCCGTGAGGCCCTTGAATGTCTTCCCCACCATCACGTACCCGCCGGGTTCGCCGAACTCGCCGGCGGGGTCGAGCGCTCCGAGGTGCAGGTTGGACAACATTCCCGACCGCCGCCCCGACCCCCATTCGCAGGCGAGCACCACCAGGTCATACGTCAGCACCGGCTTGACCTTGATCCAGTTGGACCCGCGCCGGCCGGCGGCGTAAAGGGACCCCACCGCCTTCACCACCACCCCCTCATGCCCGGCGGCGAGCGCGGCACGCGAGACGTTCTCGGCAACCGCCGGGTCCGCGGTGATCTCCCCGGGGACCCGGTGGCCGGGCGCGATGCGTTCGAGCACCCCGAGGCGCATGACCAGCGGCTCGTCCAGCAGGTCGCGGCCGTCGATGTGCAGCACGTCGAAGAACCACGGATGCAGCAGCGTGGAGCGCGCCTGGTCCGCCCCGAACCGTGACATGGTCTCTTGGAACGGCCGCGGGGCGCCGTCCTCACCCAGGGCGAGGGTCTCGCCATCGAGGATCACGTCCCGTACCGGCAGGCTCCGCACCAGCTCCACCACCTCGGGCAGCCGGTGGGTCACCTCCGCCAGTGTGCGCGTATAGATACGCACCTGCTCCCCGGAGCGGTGCACCTGGATGCGGGCGCCGTCGAGCTTGTATTCCACCGAGGCCTCCCCTGTGGCCTCAAGCGCCGCACTGGCACTGGACGCCGTTGCCGCGAGCATGGGCTGCACGGGGCGGCCCACGACGAGGCCCACCGCATCCAGCTCGGCGGCCGCCCCGGTCATGGCCA
>NZ_JBNHFD010000060.1:0-22890 GCF_059089865.1 Arthrobacter sp. Y3221157 | reverse complement strand
CTCCGTCGAAATCGAATACTTCGGCCGCCGCATCCCCGCCACCATCACCCAAGACCCCCTCTACGACCCCACCATGACCAGGCTCCGGGGCTAAGCCGCGCCCTGCGGCCAACAAGGCAAGCGGCCCGGACTCTTTCCCTCGCAACGACCGGGTCCGGGCCGCTGACTCCGCCTCTTCCACAAGCCGTGTAAGCATTTGCCGGCTGCTTCACCTCCAGGATCTGAAAGGGATAACACCCGTGGCATCCAAAGCCCCCCGCGAAAACATTGACGAGTCAAAGCTGACCGTCACCAAGCCCAAGACCAAGGCCGTAGGCATCCCGGCCGTTGCCAACGCGTTGAAAATTTCGCTGGAACAGATGGGTCCACTGCGCAGTGTCCACACGCTCCTGGCTGTGAACCAGCTGGACGGGTTCGACTGCATGGGCTGCGCCTGGCCTGAACACGAAAAGCGCAACGCCGCCGAGTTCTGCGAAAACGGCGCCAAGGCAGTGGCCGAGGAAGCCACCCGTCGCCGCGTCACCCCGGAATTCTTTGCCCAACATTCAGTTGCTGAGCTCAAGACACGCGACGACTACTGGCTGGGCCAGCAAGGCCGGCTTACCCACCCGATGTTCCTGGATGAAGGCGCAACCCACTACAGGCCCATTGAGTGGGACGAGGCTTACGACCTCATGGCGGAGGAGCTGCGGGGCATGGAGCACCCCGACCAGGCGGTCTTCTACACCTCCGGCCGGACCTCCAATGAAGCAGCATTCGTATACCAGCTGTTGGTGCGGGGAATCGGCACCAACAACCTTCCTGACTGCTCCAACATGTGCCACGAATCCTCGGGATCGGCGCTGGTGGAGACCATTGGAATCGGCAAGGGTTCTGTCAGCCTGACGGACCTGGAAACGGCGTCGCTGATCTTCGTGGCGGGCCAGAATCCTGGTACCAACCACCCACGCATGCTGAGTGCACTGGAGAAGGCGAAAAAGAACGGCGCGATCATTGTGTCCGTCAATCCCCTACCCGAAGCCGGACTCCTGCACTTTGAAAATCCGCAGCATGTATCAGGCATGGTGTCGGGGATCCGGTTGACGGACGACTTCCTGCAGATCCGTGCCGGCGGCGACCAGGCCCTGTTCCAGGGCCTGGGCAAATACCTGCTTGAAGCCGAAGCTGCTGGCCGGAACACCCCGGGCCTGGAAACGGTCCTGGACCACGACTTCATCGCCAACCACACAGTTGGCATTGATGACTACCTGCGCTACCTCGAGAAGGTGGAGTGGGATGACATCGTGGAGGCCACGGGTCTCACCTTGGAGCAGATCCACGCAACGGGAGAACGGCTGCTTGCATCCAATGCCACCATCGTGTGCTGGGCCATGGGACTGACCCAGCACAAGCATTCCGTGCCTACCCTCCGTGACGTGGTCAACGTCCTGCTCCTCCAGGGCAACATCGGCAAGCCCGGCGCAGGCGTTTGCCCGGTGCGCGGCCACTCGAACGTCCAGGGCGACCGCACCATGGGCATCTTCGAAAAAATGCCGGAGATGTTCCATGACCGGCTCGACCAGGAATTCAGGTTCCGGTCTCCCCGGGAGCACGGCTTTGACACGGTGGCAGCCATCCGCGCCATGCGGGACGGCAAGGTCCGTTTCTTCATGGGGATGGGTGGCAACTTCGTCCGCGCCGCCCCGGACTCCGAGGTCACCGAGCAGGCCCTGGCCAATACCCGTTTGACCGTTCAGATCTCCACGAAACTGAACCACTCGCACCTGTCCACAGGCCGCAGGGCGTTGATCCTGCCAACGCTCGGACGCACCGAGAAGGATACCCAGCAGACCGGCGACCAGCGGGTCACGGTGGAAGATTCCATGAGCGCCGTCCATGCGTCACGGGGACGGCTCAAGCCCGCCAGCGAACACCTCCACTCCGAGGTAGCCATCGTGTGTAACCTCGCGCACAGGGTGTTTGCCGAGGGGCACGGCCGTCTGCCCAACACGCCCCAGGCCAGCTGGCTCGCCATGCGGGATGACTACTCGCTGATCCGGAAGCACATCGAAGCGGTCGTTGACGGCTTTGAAGACTTTGAAGAGCGGATCCAGCATCCGGGCGGCTTTGTGCTGCCACACCCGCCGCGCGACGCCAGGAAGTTCGACACCGCGTCCGGGAAAGCCCACTTCACGGGCAACGAGCTGGAGTTCATCAAAGTCCCTTCCGGCCGGCTGGTCCTGCAAACCCTGCGCTCACATGACCAGTACAACACCACCATCTACGGCAAGGACGACCGTTACCGCGGCATCCATGGTGGCCGGCGCGTGGTGCTCATCAACGCCCAGGATGTCAGTGATCTCGGTTTTGCCGACGGGGACATGGTGCACCTGATCTCCGAGTTCCAAGGGACGGAGCGGCGGGCCGAAAACTTCCGGATCGTGTCGTACTCGACGCCGAAGGGTTGCGCCGCCGCGTACTACCCCGAGACCAACGTCCTGGTACCTCTGGACTCCGTGGCGGATACCAGCGGAACGCCTACCTCCAAGTCCGTGATCATCCGGCTGGAAAAGGCCTAGATCCCTCTCAAGTTCTCCATTTCAGTAACACCAACGATTAGGAAGTGACCATGTCAGGAAACAGAGCAGTCGCCTACAAGGAACCCGGTGTCGTCGAAATCATCGACACTGAGTACCCGACGTTTGAGCTCAAGGATGGCCCCGGCGTCAATCCGGCCAACGTCGGCCGCAAGGTGCCGCATGGCGCGATTCTCCGTACCGTGACCACCAACATCTGCGGTTCGGACCAGCACATGGTCCGGGGCCGCACCACAGCTCCGCAGAACCTTGTCCTCGGCCACGAAATCACCGGTGAAGTGGTGGAGGTTGGGCCCGACGTCGAGTTCATCAAGGTCGGCGACATCGTCTCCGTACCCTTCAACATCTCCTGCGGCCGCTGCCGCAACTGTAAGGAGCAAAAGACCGGGATCTGCCTCAACGTCAACCCTGACCGGCCAGGCAGCGCCTACGGCTATGTGGACATGGGCGGCTGGGTCGGCGGCCAGGCAGAGTATGTCCTGGTCCCCTACGCCGACTGGAACCTGCTGCGCTTCCCGGACCGCGACCAGGCGCTGGAGAAGATCATGGACCTGACCATGCTCTCCGACATCTTCCCCACCGGATTCCACGGCGCAGTTACGGCCGGTGTCGGCGTCGGCTCCACCGTCTATGTCGCCGGTGCCGGTCCTGTTGGCATCGCGGCCGCCGTCGGCGCCCAACTGCTGGGTGCCGCCGTCGTCATTGTGGGCGACATGAACGAAGACCGCCTGGCGCAGGCGCGCTCGTTTGGCTGTGAAACGGTCAATGTTTCCAAGGGCGACCCGAAGGACCAGATTGAACAGATCCTCGGCGTCCCGGAAGTGGACTGCGGCGTGGACGCCGTCGGCTTTGAGGCCCGCGGCCACGGCAAGGACGCCTCCCACGAGGCGCCCGCCACCGTTCTGAACTCCCTCATGGACATCACCGCAGCCGGCGGTTCCCTGGGTATTCCGGGCCTCTACGTCACCGGGGATCCGGGTGCAGTTGATGAGGCTGCAAAGCAGGGCTCGCTCTCGCTCTCCCTGGGCACCGGCTGGGCAAAGTCTTTGTCCTTCACCACAGGCCAGTGCCCTGTCATGAAGTACAACCGTCAGCTCATGATGGCCATCCTCCACGACAAGGTCCAGATCGCAAAGGCAGTCAACGCCCAGGCCATTCCGCTTGAAGACGCCCCGCGCGGCTACGCCGAATTCGACGCCGGAGCGGCAACAAAGTTCGTGCTGAACCCCAACGGTTACGTGAAGGCTTAGTACAGATCAACGGATACCGGGCCGCAGGGCAACGCCACAGGGCGAATGTCCTGCGGCCCTCGGTGTCCGCGCAAACTGCCAGCCACCGCATCGCCGTCGTCGTCGAACTTTCCGGCGGCGATCCGTTAGGCGGCGCGCGCCGGTAAGCCGCGGTGATCACGAGGCCAACCCCACCCGGTCCCGAAACGAGTACTACAGTAGATGCATGGCTCCCAACCGCCATCCCCTTGACGACCTGCGTGAAACCATCGGCCACCTGGCCGATCAGCTCAAGCTGCCCGGTGCGGAGCGCGTCGACGACCTCGTCGGCGATCTCATCGGTGCAAGGCCCGGTCCGGCCCGGCCGCTGTCCGAGGTACAGGCCGAACTCGACGCGCTGGTCGGCCTGGAGACCGTGAAGGAACAGGTACGGGCCCTCGTCGCACTGCTCCAGGTCCAGGCCCGCCGTAAGGCGCACGGCCTGCCGGAGGTGGCCACATCACAACACCTGGTGTTCCTCGGAAACCCGGGAACGGGCAAGACCACCGTGGCGCGGCTCCTGGCTGAGATGTACCGCGCGGTTGGACTGCTGCAGAAGGGCCACCTGGTCGAGGTGGACCGTTCGGGCCTCGTGGGGCAGTACGTAGGCGCGACCGCCATCAAGACAGACCGGGTGATCCGCCGTGCGCTGGACGGCGTCCTGTTCATCGACGAGGCCTATGCGCTGGCCCCTGAGGACGGCCGGATGGACTTTGGCCCAGAGGCGATCGAAGTCCTGCTCAAGAGGATGGAGGACTACCGCCACCGCCTGGTGGTGATCGTGGCCGGGTACCCGCGGCTGATGGAGTCCTTCCTGCTCTCGAACCCCGGACTGCGCTCCCGGTTCGCCCGGGAGATCACGTTCCCCGACTACTCCGTCGACTCACTCCAGACGATCTTCCACCGTATGCTGGCCCAGCACGAGTACACGCTGGAGCCGGGCGCGGACGAGATGCTGCGCCGCATCTTCACCGGGCTCCACGCGAGCGAGGACTCCGGCAACGCTCGGTTCGCCCGCACGCTTTTCGAGCAGTCGCTCAACCGCCAGGCGCTGCGGCTCTCGCTCGACAAGGAACGAAGTCTCGACGCGCTCGATCGTGAGGCCGTCATGACGCTCACCGCAAACGACATCATCGAGGCCGCGCTGGCCCTGGGCGAGGCGCCGGAGCCGGAGCCAACGCCGGAACTGGAGCAGCCACGCTGGTGGCGCTGGCTGGCCTGACCGTATCCGGCCGGCTTCCAAGCGAACGCACGTTCCGCCCACGAGCGGGAAGAAGCACAACCAATCCCGTTGTCTTGCAAGCGGACCGCAGCTTTCCTGTCCACCCCAAGCTGCCTCGCTGCCGCCCGGGGACATGTTCTCTGGTCCGCGATCAGCGCTGTCATGAATCAGCGCCGTGGTGCCAGCAAAAATTTCAGATATATCTTATTTCAATCTTTGATATATAAGTTCTATACTAGATCGGGGTCCGCTGAAGGATCGATTCTTAACTCGACGAGGAGTAGAACAGATGCAGCAACTCGCGCACCGTCTCCGGCGGCTGGGCACCGAGATTACCTTCAGCGTCGCGGAGGCCGCGGCCACCCGGAAGAGCCGAGAATACTGCGTGCTTCCCTTCCATGGTGGCGACCTCAGCATTCCGACGGCCCCGCACAGTGTCGAGGCCTCTAACAGGGCGATCGCCGATGGTTACCCGGGCTGCTGCCCCAGCCTTGGAATTCCGCAGCTGCATGAGGCCCTCGCCGAGGAGCTGGGGACGGGTTCCGCCAAATCTGCTGCAGGTCCTGCAAATATGCGCAGGGCGAAGGAGCATGTCCGCCCCGTCCCACTGCCTGAAGGACAACGTTCAGCAACCTTCTCCAGCAGGACTCCTTGACCGGCTCCTAAGCGAACCAATGCAGTAGGTCCTGTTCGCCCAAACCGCAGAAGCACCGAATTTGTCGCGCATTCAGCGGGGCAGCAGATGCTGTCCCCGGCAGCGGAATTCCCCAGGCACCACATCCTAGAGAGAGAGAATAGTGACGCGTATAGGCATCGTGGCCGAGTTAGGTCGCGAGACAAGGGTGGCGGCAACGCCTGTCACCGTGAAGCAGTTGTTGGAATTGGGCTACGACGTTGTGGTCGAAAAGGGCGCCGGTGAGTCCGCGTCCTTCCGGGACGAGGCATACGCTGCGGCGGGCGCTCTCATCGTCGGCGCCGACGATGCGTGGGGCAGCGACGTGGTGCTGCGGGTCAATCCGCCAACCGACGAAGAGATAGGGCGGCTGCGTGACGGCGCCACGCTGATCGGGATGCTGAGCCCTGCTTTGCGGCCGGAGCTTGTTGAGGCTTTGGCAGCCCGGCCCATCACCGCCCTTGCCTTGGATGCCGTGCCGCGGATTTCGCGGGCGCAGTCGATGGATGTCCTGAGTTCGATGGCGAACATCGCCGGGTATCGTGCCGTGGTCGAGGCCGCCCATGAGTTCGGCAGATTCTTTACCGGGCAGGTCACCGCGGCGGGCAAGGTCCCGCCGGCGAAAGTTCTCGTTGCCGGCGCGGGTGTCGCCGGCCTTGCGGCGATCGGTGCGGCGAGCAGCCTGGGCGCGATCGTTCGCGCTACGGATCCGCGGCCCGAGGTGGCGGATCAGGTGAAGTCCATTGGTGGTACGTACCTCAAGGTTGAGGTCGAGGAGGAGATGAAGTCCTCCGATGGGTACGCCAAGGCGACGTCGGAGGCGTACAACCGCCGTGCAGCCGAAATCTACACCGAGCAGGCCCGTGACGTGGACATCATCATCACCACGGCTCTCATTCCGGGCCGGCCCGCGCCGAAGCTCCTCACGGCCGATGACGTAGCCGGGATGAAAGCTGGCAGCGTGATCGTGGATATGGCTGCCGGGCAGGGCGGCAACGTTGAAGGTTCCGTGGCAGGTGAACGGGTGGTGACGGAAAACGGTGTCATCATTCTCGGCTACACCGATCTGCCGGCCCGGCTTCCGGCCCAGGCGTCCCAGCTGTACGGGACCAACCTGCTGAACCTCCTGAAGCTCCTCACCAAGAACAAGGACGGCCAGCTGACCCTTGACTTCGATGACGTGGTTCAGCGCTCCGTGACGGTCGTACGCGAGGGAGAAAAAACCTGGCCACCGCCCCCCGTCCAGGTCTCAGCGGCACCCCAGGCCCAGGCGGCGGTCACGCCAGCCAGTGAACAACCTGCCGGCAAAGCTGACAAGAAGACCGGGCTGAGCGCTGCCGGTAAAGCCGGTCTGATTGCTGCGGGTATCGCCGTGCTTTTCGGGATCAACGCAGTGGCGCCGGATCCGCTGCCTCAACACTTCACAGTGCTGATGCTCTCAATCGTCGTGGGCTTCTATGTCATCGGGAAAGTGCACCACGCGCTGCACACTCCCCTGATGTCCGTTACCAACGCGATCTCCGGAATCATCGTCGTCGGAGCACTTTTGCAGATCACCTCAAACAACATCATCGTCCAGGCCCTCTCGGCGGTTGCTGTTCTGCTTGCCAGCATCAACATTTTCGGCGGGTTCGCCGTCACCCGGCGCATGCTCGCGATGTTCTCCAAGGGAAATAAGGCACAGGGATGAGCGCCGTACGCGAAGCAACAGGAATTCTTACCAGGAGCAGCACAGTGACTGATACCGTTTCCGGTCCCTTGACCGCAGAGTCCGTAGCCGGGGCGGCATACATTGTCGCAGCCCTGCTGTTCATCCTCAGTCTCGCGGGACTGAGCAGGCACGAGAAGGCCCGCGCGGGGGTTATCTACGGGATCTCCGGAATGGTGGTGGCCCTGGCAGCGACCATCTGGTTGACCCTCCAAAACGCCTGGGGCTCATCCCAGGTACTCACCGGTCTCATCCTGCTCGTGGCCGCGGTGCTGGTCGGGGCCGCGATCGGCTTGTGGCGCGCCCGCGTGGTCCAGATGACCGGAATGCCTGAACTCATCGCGCTGCTGCACAGCTTCGTCGGCCTTGCCGCGGTTCTGGTCGGCTGGAACGGGCACCTCGACAGCCCCGAACTGCCCGACGCACTCAAAGCGATCCACCACGCAGAAGTGTTCATCGGGGTCTTCATCGGCGCCGTCACCTTCACCGGCTCCATCGTCGCCTATCTGAAGCTCTCGGCCCGAATGAAGTCCTCACCGCTGATGCTGCCGGGCAAGAACGCGATCAACCTCGGTGCCCTCGCCGCGTTCGTCGTCCTGACCGTCTGGTACGTCAACGACACCCAGCTGTGGCTCCTGATCGTCGTCACCATCCTCGCCCTGGGCCTGGGCTGGCACCTCGTAGCCTCCATCGGCGGCGGCGACATGCCCGTCGTCGTCTCCATGCTCAACAGCTACTCCGGCTGGGCAGCAGCCGCCGCCGGCTTCCTGCTCAACAACGACCTGCTGATCATCACCGGCGCCCTCGTCGGCTCCTCCGGCGCCTACCTCTCCTACATCATGTGCAAAGCCATGAACCGGTCCTTCATCTCCGTCATCGCCGGGGGCTTCGGCATCGAAGCGCCCAAGACCGGAGACACGGACTACGGAGAGCACCGGGAAATTTCCGCACAAGCAACTGCCGAACTGCTCACCAGCGCCTCCAGTGTGGTCATCACCCCCGGTTACGGCATGGCAGTGGCGCAGGCCCAATACCCTGTCGCCGAACTCGCCCAGCAACTCCGTGACCGCGGCGTAGACGTCAAATTCGGGATCCACCCCGTCGCCGGGCGCCTGCCTGGACATATGAATGTCCTCCTCGCCGAAGCCAAAGTCCCTTACGACATCGTCATGGAAATGGATGAAATCAACGACGACCTTGACGGGACGTCAGTCGTCCTCGTCATCGGAGCCAACGACACCGTCAACCCCGCGGCGGCGGAAGACCCGGGCAGCCCCATCGCCGGCATGCCCGTCCTCCGCGTCTGGGAAGCCGAGAACGTCGTCGTCTTCAAACGATCCATGGCCGCCGGTTACGCCGGCGTCCAAAACCCCCTGTTCTTCCGCGACAACTCCCAAATGCTCTTCGGCGACGCCAAACAACGCGTCGAAGACATCCTCCGGGCCTTCTGATCCAACGAACCTTCCAAGACGAGGAGAGACCATGCCCAGACATCGAACAGCACTTCCTAGCGTGGTTCTGACATCACTTCCTCCACGTAGGCCCAATCAGTTGATGGGCGCTGAGGACGCACCCTTTGCGCAAGCCTTTGGCATCGACGACTACGCTGCATCGCCTTGGTTGGGCCTTCACTACAGGCACGAGTTGTTACTGCACTGCAATCACGAATTGCTGGAGCATCAGCATCTGAAGGACTAGGGCCGCATCTGCGCCCATCGCCTCCAGCAGTTCCAGGGGCTAGGAGCCGGTCAGCGAGGCACGCCAGCCTGGCACCAGGCCCGGGTGAACGATTTCCGGAGGGGCTCGGTCAGTCCATTCTCTGACACCGGGCGCCAGGAACTCATGGACCCGAACCTGACAACGGGCACCGCCCTACGGCCAGTCCGGTATAGCAGAGGAGGTGTGGACACTGTCCACACCTCCTCTGGCAACCTGAGAGAACGGGGGCGAGGAACCACGCCCAGCCGGAAGCCGCGTTGGGACTTCCCCAGTGTTAAGGCCAGAGGGCAATAATGAGGACTGCGGCGGCGAGGACGAACAGGGCGGTTGCTGCCGGAATGGATCGCTTGACGGCTCCGGTGGAGAACCGATCCAGTACCTTCCGCAGACGTGTCCTGACTTTGTCGCCGTGTGCCGTGCCGAGTGCGAGCAGAATCAGGCACGGGATGCAGTACACGAGTGCGTAGCCGGTGAGCACTAACAGGCCGACGGGAATGTCGACGTCCGCTGCGACCATCCGTTCGATCGCGATGAAGTAGGGGAACGCGTTGGGCAGGTCAGCGCCAGTGGTGAGGACGCCGAGCGGGAAAGCCGTCCACAGCCCGAACCAGGTAGGCAGGTCGATGCCTTTCCTTTCCCGGTCCTTGAGGCGGCGGTAACCCGCGACGGCGAGAGTGATGGCTGCGATGAGGAACACTCCACGGCGTAGCCAGAGAAGGCCTTCTCCGACGGCGTCCGCGGCAGCATTGGCGCCCAGGAAGATGACCGTGCCTAGCGCGAAGACAGTGCTCATCGCGCCCAAGACGAACGCCAATGCCGAACCCACAGGCCGGTGGCGGACGGTGAGCAGAATCAGGGTGATGACAACGATGGTCGCCGGGTTGAGTGAATCAGCCAGGGCGAGGCCGGCGATGCCCGCGAGGAGGGCGGCGCCGATCACGTGGCAGACCTGCTGTGCAGCCAGCTCAGGATTGCATCAACTCGGGGCGAAGAGCCGTCGTCTGTGATGCTGTTCAACAGCATGCCGTCACCCAGGAGGCGGATAACTGACGCTGCCAACGGGTCTCCTGTTTCAGCGGTGAAGAGCTGCTCCCACCGCCGCGTGGCCTCGGCCGCCTGCTGAAGAAGCGCGTCGGTCATCGAGGTGTGGTCGGTGAGCAGGATTGACATGGCCCGATAAAGAGCAGCTTCTTCACGGGAGGATGACAGGCGCAGCCAGGTCTCGACCACGTTGCCGCTCCCGGCGGCCGCGGTCAGCGTCTGGTCCATATCCTGTATCGCTTGCATCGCAATGGCCTCCAGCAGGGCAGCCCGGGAATTGAAGTGGTGCATCAGCCCACCCTTCGATACCCTGGCCTGCTCAGCGACGACGTTCATCGAAGGCACCGAGCCCGTCTCGATGGCGAGCCGCCGAACCGTCCACAGGATGTGTTCCCTGTTGCTCATCCAGCGAGACTAGCACATGAACAGACCGACCGGTCGGCTTGCTAGGAAACAGGCCGTCTTAGACTGGACCGAGAGTTGCGAACCAATTCAGGTGAAGAACCAAGAACGGCGCGGTCGGCAAACAGGGGCGCTTTTCGTGCCACAGGCCTTACGCCCTGTTAAGAGTCTCCGCCTGTGCATATTTCCGGCTCCGATCGTGCGGAGTTGCGTCCGGGTTTGTCAGCCGCGCCAGCCTAAACTCTTGCCATGCACCCCTTAGTGGCGGTCGGTCTGGTATTCCTTACCGGACTTGCCTGGATAGGCACCGTTCTGACCCTGCTGATCGCCTTGGCGAAATCCCGCCAAAGGTCGCCGGCTGAAGCCAGAAATGTGAACCAAAGCGAAGAGGCCGACAGCGGTTATCAGAAGGCTTCCCGACTGCAGCCCTGACAAGGCGCCTGCCTTAGATGAGGTACGGCAAAATCGCGAAGTTGTAATCTGTCCCCGTACTGCCGGTCCGACTCCGCCACGCCCCACTGCCCCTGGCGCCAAACTGAAAGTTGAGATTAATTTGCTCGACGAAACCGGCAAGGCACTAAGGCCGGCGCCAGCACCGACGTCGTAAATGGCGGCCCAACCCTGGTCCACAACGGCCAGCTGAACGTTAGGAGTGGACGCCCAAGGCCGCACCCTACTCCCTGACTGCCCGGACCGGCTGCGCGACGTCATGGCTGAACGGTCACTGAAGCTGCCCAAGGAGTACACCCTCACCCCCGTTGCATCTGCGCCAGAACAGGCTGATCACTAGCCAGGCCGCCGGAAGCCCCCGTCCTTTCACCGGACAGGGGCTTCTGTGCACAGGCGGACGCGGTGCCTGCGGCTACTGTCTTAGGCGGTCCCTGACAGCGTGTTCAACAAGGATCGGAACGTAGTCCCGGACCCTGCCGGTGTCCAGGGAACGGTGTTCCTGTTCGACGATGTCCTCAATCCGTTTCCGCGGCACTGACGGGTACTTTTCGGCGAGCCGGTCCACGACATGACCAAGTGCCCGCATTTCTTCGATGACGCCCATTGGGAGAGTTTCGGTGCGGGCGCATCCAGATGCAAGTCTGGATTTTTCCGCCGGGCCGGGGTAGCGCCAGCCACCTGCCCATTATCCTCTACCTGCCGCATCTCATCCTCTTGGTGCTGCTGCTGATAGCGGCCGGGATCCTGACCGCATCCTGCCCGGGCGGCGCACTACGGCGCCTCACTGAGGAGCTCTCCGGCCGGGAGCTGCAGGAGCCCTTCACCGGAGTGACGACCGTGGGCCGGTCCCCCAAGCACTGGAACCGGCCCACGGCTGGCGGCTTCCTGCTCGGGGCCGCCATCACCTAGTGCCACATCTTTGGGGCAGCAGGCGATCCTAGCCCGGTTCCGGGCACGGTCCCCACTCGGTGCAGGCGCGAAAGGAATGAGGCCCCAGGGGGCGGAGCGGCGGGTAGGCTGCGTGTCCGTGAGGCGACGGAAGTCCTCCGCTGCGGCCGGCCAACACGGGAATGAGCTGAAGATCCTGCCGGCGGGCATGAGACCGCGTGTTGTGTCTTGAAGTGGTCAGCGTCTGATGCCATGGTCGGTGACTCTCTTCGAGTGCCGTACCGGCTGACTGCTCAACCACGAGTATGAACAAGATACCCACATGGCACCCACTATCACGCTGCCTGGCCACGGCCTTGTTACCAAGCATCACGGCCGGGTCCAGAAACGGCACCGAAACGATCAAAATGGCCGGCAAAGAGCCTCCGATTTTACTGCCACGTGACCCGGATGCAGCGTTCTTCACGGTTCCGCCCCGAAGCGGCAACAACCCTCGTCGCGGGGGCTTGGCACTGCCTAATCTTGAGCTGTCCAACCGCACCACTCCCCCTTGGATGGCACCAATGAAAAAACTCCTCCTCTGGCTCACGGCGCTCCTCGCGGCGGTCGGGCTGGGTATCGTCGCGCCGGGGCCCGCCTCGGCAGCCACCTCATATTGCGGGCTCGCATGGGGATCTCAGGACAAGGCAGCGCCCGAGATGAGCTCAGCATCCGTCACCAACGTCCGGACAGGGCAGCAACCCTGCTTCGACCGGATGGTGGTGGATCTCAACGGCCCCGCAACGGGCTACACAGTGCGCTACGTCCCGGATATCATCCAGGACGGCACCGGTTACACGATCCCCGTGTACGGCAATGCGCGCCTGCAGGTCGTCGTGAACGCACCCTCGTATGACAGCAGTGGCAACGTCACCTACAACCCTGCCGCGAAGGCTGAGCTGTCCAACGTTGCCGGCTACCAGACATTCCGGCAAGTCGTTTACGCCGGAAGCTTCGAGGGTTCCACCAGCATCGGCCTGGGCGTCCGTGCCCGGCTGCCGTTCCGGGTCTTCACCCTGGACGGACCGGGATCCGGTTCCCGGCTAGTTGTGGACGTCGCCCACTTCTGGTGACGGGCACGAGAGGTGCCGCACGCCGACGACCCGGCATGCGGCACCTCCCAATGTGCTTCAACCAAGGGCACCTGCGGGCTTCATTCATCAGCCTTTACAACCTTCCGAGTGACTGGATGTTTCCTTAAGAAAAGAGTCCTTCAGCCGCGACGATTGACCCGCCGTTGAGCTCGGCGTCCGCCGCCCTAAGCGATGGGTGTGCCCCTTTGCGGCTGGGCTGCTGTCACCTCTAATTCACCCTCAGGGCATCCATTCCGCTTGGGAACTCAAAATCGATTGCCGTCAGGTTGGGCATATGTGCATCCTTAATAGTGGCTAGAAGGTATCGGTGGCGTGTAGTCGTTTCAAATGGCTTCGACCGCAGCGCGGTGTGGACCGGGCTGGCCGCTAACAAGGCGGAAGCCGAAGCGTTAGCCCTTTCCGAGCACCCTGGATGGTTCATCCAGGAAGCCGGTCGCGCCGTAGAGCCCTACTGAGCATGTTCATGCTCCACCCAACGGTGAACACGTAAGATACGCGTTACCGACTAACCGCCAAATCCCCGTCCAACTGCTTGAGAACGCCTAATGCACCCCTCCCTGCAAGGAGCCGGTTCCAGTACCTCTGGCCTCAATAAACTCCTTGAAGCGGCGCAGGTCCGCCCTGACCTGCATGTTGTCGAACCCGAGAACGGCCCCGGTCTTTTCAATGAAGGACTCCGGGGCCCATTCAAGACGGACCCAGATGCGCGTCACGCCGGTCTCAAGCGGCGTGAACGTGACGGCGCCGGCATGTGTCTGGCCGTCGATGCTGCGCCAGGCGATCCGCTCATCAAGGCGTTGTTCGATGATTTCAGTGTCGAACTCCCGCCTGGCTCCGCCGATGTTCACGACCCAGTGGTTCGTCCGATCGTCGAGTTGGGCTACGGAGTCCACCCCGGACATGAAATTGGGGAAGAGCTCGAACTGGGTCCACTGGTCATATGCCACGCGCACGGGGACCGTGACGTCAATGGTCTCTTCGACTGTTTGCACGCTTGCTCTCCTCCTAGTGAAGGGCGGGCCACAGCTGCCGCCTTTGACAACCCTTACCCATACCCGCCGCCACTCCCACGACCGTAGACCACGGATCACCAGTCGATGCCGTTGGAAGCGCGACAAGTGGCAGAGCAAGAAACCGCGGCTGACCGTCGCAATTCACCCCCGGACTTGATCTTCCCACGACGGCCAAAACGATAGTTTCCGACCTGGTGCTGGTAGCCGTCGGCGGTGGCGCTCCTACGGGCCAACCGCTCTCAGGACTGGCGCGCGGTCCGATTTCGGTGGATCCAGGGTTGGCATCTAGTTGATTCTTCCGTCGAAGTTGATGGCGAAGGCATTGAGCGCCAGCTTCCATCGTGTGGCCCATCGTGCCCTGCCCTTGCCTGTGGCCTCTAGTGCGTCGCGAGCAACTACCGCCAGAGCTGGGCAGCAGGCGTCGATGGGGGGCACAGCACGGGCTTTATCCCTTGGTGCGGGCCCAGACTTAGAGTCCGTCGACCAGGCGGGTCACCGTCTTTCATGATGCCTTCCCAGAGTCATTGTTAGGCATCCTCGCTGGACAAGCAACGAGGTGGAGGCCCAAGAGCGCGCAGGACGGCAGCCCTTCCGGGTCGGAGGGAACTACTGCTAGAACGATTAGCTTTGCAGGTCCTCTATTGCCCAAGCAAGAATCCTCAGCTCGAACGGCTCACGTTCGGCAAGGCCCTTGATGTAGGCATCAAACTCGGTTATGTCGGCGCTGCCGCCGTTGGCCCAGTAACTCAGCCATAAATCGTCGAGCCATTTCGGGTCTTGCTGGGCCATCATCATGGCTGTGAATCGTGGATCTTCCATAGAAGCCTCGTGGGTGCTGACAGTATTCCGTCTTCTTCCAGGCCCCTCTGCTCCGGGCATTTCTAAGATGCCATTCACAGCTCTCGGACTCAACCCGACTAGCGAAAACGCAGGGAAGGTTTCAGCCAAAGCCGGCAGCAGAGGTGCGGGCACCCCTCAGGACTGACGTGATCCGCTGCCGAAAATCGGCGCATTCAGAAAGTTCCACCGCGCCATCCTCCGAGCGAAACCTAGGCGTTTGCAGACTCCCTCAGACTTTTAACCCCTGTAGGAGAATCGTCGGGTATTGACCCCCGCGGGCAGGTCTCAAACCGGGTCATCATTGCCAACCAATTAGTAAGTGTGCTTACTATGAGCTCAGGGGCAGGTTAAAGGTCTCTACCCAACAGAATCCAAGGAGGCAGTATGTTCGCCAAGGAAAACATTGACACCCTGCTCAAGGCGGGCGGAAACGTCCTCAGCGCTGGCGGGGACAAGATTGGTTCCATCGGCCAGCTCTACGCTGACGACGAGACGGGCCAGCCGACTTTCGTGACCGCGAAGACCGGGCTGTTCGGCACGTCCGAATCCTTCGTCCCGCTCGAAGGCGCGCGAACCGAAGGCAACGACATCGTCGTTCCTTTCGGCAAGGATCAGGTCAAGGACGCCCCGCGCGTCGCCGAAGATGGGCACCTTGAACCGGCCGAAGAGGAGCGTCTGTACGCTCACTACAACCTGGGCGGGGGCACTACCTACACCGACGCTACGTCCAGAACCGGGACCGCGGATGCGGGTGAACGGTCGGGCACGGTCGGCCACGACACTTCCGGACCGAACACCGATGATGCGATGACCCGCTCTGAAGAGCAGCTTCATGTTGGCACCGAAAGGCAGGCTACCGGCCGGGCCCGGCTGCGCAAGTACGTCACCACCGAGCATGTCACCACCACCGTGCCGGTGCAGCGCGAAGAAGTCCGTATTGAACGTGAACCCATCACGGATGCGAACGTCGGCGCCGCGATGGACGGTCCCGCGATCAGCGAGGAAGAACACGAAGTCATCCTCCACGAGGAACGCCCCGTGGTCCAGAAGGAAGCCGTCCCGGTCGAGCGGGTCCGCCTGGACAAGGACACCTTGACCGAAAACGTCACCGTCAACGAGGAAGTCCGCAAGGAAAACATCGAAGCTGACGGAATCGGTGACACCCGCCGCTAAACAGCAGCGGGAGGGCCCGCGCAATGAGCGCGGGCCCTCCTGTACGTCCTATTAGATGGCGCCGGCGGCGAGGTCCGCGGCGGCGTCAGGTTCTGTCCGGTCGCTTTTCTCCAGCGCCGGTGTCGGCTCGGGTTCCCGGGCGGTTGCCTGCATGGAACGCCAGGCGACTGTTCCTGCTGCCATGACCAGCAATCCACCGATCCACCACCACTTCCTTGCCCCTGGTCGCCGCAACTCGACCGGCTCAGCGACTTCAGTCGCGGCCTTCCGCCCTGCCCTCCTTAATTGCTCCTGGACCCGCGGAGTAAGTGTCTCCACGCCGCCTGCGAGCTCGTCATCGAGCCGACGCAATACCAGTTGAAGGCGCGGGGAGGCCGCTTCAATGCCGGTATCGAGACCGTCAACCGCCCTTTGCAAAGCGGCCTGGACCCCCGGTGTGGCCCACTCCCTCCCCCTGGCCAGTTGGATCCTGAGGTTCTCAGAAAGACGGTGGACCTGCTCGGTTTCAGTCAAAGGTTGTGCCGTGCGCATGAGTGCCTCCCGGGGTAGATGGATGCCCATAGCCTACGGCGGACAGCACCACCGGAAACAGGCCCTGGCACAACCGCTGATTCCTGACATCCAACTCTGCGCCCTGAGGCTGCAGCCCCACCCGGATGATCTCAAGGATAGATGCGCCCTGACGGGCGCTATCTCGTCGTCAACCTCCGAGACCCCTGCGACCCCTGCGCAAACAGCTGACGGACACGCTATCGGGTACCCAAGAGCCCCAGGTACAGGAACCACCAGGTAGGGGCAAAAGCCTCTGCAAGGCATCCCCGCTGGCGCATGCATTAGCGCACCTGTGCTTGCGGATCTAATAGCAAGTGTGCTTACTATCTAACTAGTAACCATGCTTACTAATTGCAGGTGGCATGAAATTCTCTGGCCTGCTGCCCGTGCATCAACTGAAGGAGAGCGATGATGACTGAGAACCAGTGGTCCGGTGCTTCAACGCCTGGCACCCTTGACCAGTACGGCAACACTGCCCCGGCCCTGACCGCGGAGTCGGCCGGAAGCTCGGATTCGAAGAAGGACGTCGCCAAGGAGGAGGCTTCGCAGGTGGCGGGGCAGGCAACCTCAGCGGCGCAGGGAGTGGCCCAGAAGGCCAAGAGTGAGGCAGCGAACGTCGCCGCCGAGGCGACGTCCAGCGCCAAGGACTTGCTTGGCCAGGCCAAGCAGGGCCTGTCCAGCCAGGCCGGGACCCAGCAGCAGAAGGCGGCCGAGGGTATCCGGACTATCTCCAGCCAGCTGCAGAGCATGGCGGACGCCCCGGACCAGCAGGGCTTGGCAAGCGGCCTGATCAGGCAAGCTGCACAGCGCAGCGAATCCGTTGCTTCCTGGCTGGAGAACAAGGAGCCGGGCGACCTGCTGGGCGAGGTTCAGCGGTTCGCACGCAACCGCCCAGGCACGTTCCTGCTGCTGGCCGCCGGTGCGGGTGTTCTGGCAGGGCGGTTGACCCGCGGCCTTACAGCAGGCGCTCCTGCGTCCCAAACCGCCTCCATTCCGCCGTTTCCAGCGCAGGCACCCAGGGCCGAAACGGCGGTCGAAGCAGGCGTCCGCGAACCCTTTCCTGAGGCAGCGGCAGCACCCGCGGCATATGGCGAAACCATCTACGGGGAACCGGGGCGGCCGGCTTTTTCCGGCACCGAGGCAGGTGGCGTTCCACTCAATGACCTGGATGACCCGTACAACAACACTCCCGGTGGAGGTCGGCAGCTGTGAGTAGTCAGATTCCTGAGATGCCGCCGAGTGAGGCGCATCAGAAGGCCGATAACGCCTCTTTGGGTGAGTTGCTGGGTGATGTGACCCGGGACCTGTCCACCCTGATGCGCCAGGAAGTGGAGCTGGCCAAGGCCGAAGCCAAGCAGTCAGCCACCAGGGCAGGGAAGGGCGGCGGGATGCTCGCCGGCGCCGGCGTGGCCGGACACTTCGTCCTTCTCTTCCTGTCCCTGGCACTGATGTTCGCCCTCGGCGCCCTGATGCCCCTGGGCTGGGCCGCCGTGATCGTCGCCGTGGTCTGGGGCATCATCGCCGCGATCCTGGCCAGCATTGGCCGGAAGGAACTCAAGCAGATCAAGGGCCTGCCCCAAACGGGCGAAACCCTTTCCGAAATCCCCCCAACTCTGAAACCAGGTGAGGTTAACCGATGAGCGATAACCCGGATGCAATCCGCGAAGAAATTGAAGCTACCCGCGCACGCCTGAGCACCGATGTGGACGCCGTCGCGGACAAGGTCACCCCGTCCAACATCGTCAACCGCCAGACGGACAAGGTCAAAGATGCCGTGGCCGGGGTCAAGGACAAGATTATGGGCGCAGCCGACACCGCTACTTCAAAGGTTCAGGATACGGTCGGCTCGGCTACATCCACGGTCCATGACAAGGTCTCATCGGGCGCCAGCCACACCGGGGGTGCACTGCATTCCAGCGGTGAGTCGCTGCACGGGGCCAAGAATAACGTGGCGGCGAAGCTCTCCGGCGCAGGTACGGCGCTCTCACACGCTCCGGCGCAGGTCAAAGCCCAGGCCCAAGGCAACCCTTTGGCCGCCGGACTCATCGCCTTCGGCGCCGGCATGCTCCTCTCGTCCCTGATCCCGGCAAGCACCAAGGAACGTGAAGCTGCGGACCAGCTCAAGACGGCGGCCCAGCCGCTGGCGGGCAAGGTCACCGAGGCGGCTAAGGACGTGGTCCAGGACCTGAAAGAACCAGCCCAGGAAGCGGTGGAGAACGTCAAGGCCGCCGCGGCCGACGGCGCCCAGAACGTTAAGGCAGAGGGTCAGGGAGCCGTCAGCGACGTCAAAGACCGGGCCGCCGACGCCAAGGACAACGTCCAGAACACGTGAGCGGCGAGGACAGGGCCTGCGGGTTGCCCCGCGTAGCGGCGGAGCCACCCGTGGGCCCGGACCCTGACCTTTCCGCCGGCGGTCCGCGGCATATGAGCGCGTCAGTCTCGGCGGGGCCGGAGCGGTGGGCCACACACCGTCTTCTGGGCATCGTTGCACGGCTTACCGAGCGCCGGCTCAACCGTCAGCTCGCTCGCCTGAGGCTCACCAAAGGCGGCCTGGAGACGCTGGAGGCCGTGGCGGAACTGGAACCGGCCACAGCGTCCGACGTCGCCGATCTGCTCTTTGTGAGCAAGCAGAGCCTCGGCAAAGTCCTGCACCGCCTCCATGGTCTCGGGTATCTGGCCAAGGAGCCGGGAATTGATGGCCGCAGCGCCAACCTCCGCCTTACCGAAGCGGGCAGAACCGCCCTCTCAACAGCAGAGGACCTGATTGCAGCCATTCCCGAGTCTGCTGCTGACGCGGAGTTCCGGCACCAGTTGGAACACCACATAACCCAACTCAGGAACATGGAGCACATCCCACTCCCCCGCCGGCTGCAGCCCAAGGCCATCACCGAAGGTCTTCAGGCTTCACGCCGCAAAACATCATCGACCCATACGTGAAGGAAACAGGAGCACCGCAATGACCGCGACAAACCGCGTGACCGGCCCGAAACAACCCTCCAAAAGGCAGCGCAGGCAGTAGGCGCTGTCTTCCTCCTGGTGGGAGTCCTGGGATTCATCCCGGGCATTACCAGCAACTACGAAACGCTCTCTTTCGCCGGGCACGAATCCGGAGCACTTCTGCTGGGCATCTTCCAGGTTTCGATCCTGCACAACATTGTTCACCTGCTCTTCGGCGTCGCCGGGATCCTGATGTCCCGCACCCACGGACAGGCACGCAACTACCTGCTCTACGGTGGCGTCGTCTACCTTGTCCTGTGGCTCTACGGCCTCATCATCGGGCACGATACCCCGGCCAACTTCGTGCCCGTCAACACCGCGGACAACTGGCTCCACTTCGTCCTCGGCATCGCCATGATCGCTCTGGCCATCCTGCTTTCGCGCAACACCAACCGCACCCACGGCGCCGCCACCCGCTAGCACGGGATACTAACGGTTCAGCCGCCGCTGAGCCTCAGCGTAAAGAGGGGTCCGGGCACTTGCCCGGCCCCCTTTGGGTGTCTACAGGCACTTCCCGTTGGTGCCGTGAAGCAGGAGCAATCACGGGGCAAGTGGCCGGAGACGCGGGGCAATCCCCGAAGTAAGGGGGGGTCCCCGTGGAGCAGCTTATAAGCTTGGATTGCCCGTCGCGTTTCCAGGCCTTGATCCGGGCCGTTGGAGGCCTGGAGAGCACGTCCACGTCTGCCAACGGTCAACGCGGTTAGCCTCGGCGAACCGGGTGCCGGACATGACCAGGAACAGGAATACCGTAGAGCGCCGGCTGTCGCGGGCCAACGACTCTCCGCAGCAAAGGTCGAAAACAGCCATGCCTACGCCGCAGCCCCACTCCTCGTCCCGGACCTCGTGCGCGGCATCGCGGCGACGGCGTTCAGCTAACTCGTGCACGGGCGCCTACCCTTGCTCGATGCCTTCCTTCGCCGGGTCGATTGGCACCGCCATCGACTCGCCGATAAAGGAACTGCCTTCGGTAAACCCGGTCCTCTAGACGGCGCGGATCGAAATGAGCTCGTAGACCGTGGCCGAGCTTGTTGCCGGCCCGCGGCAGGTTAGCCGGCATGGCGGGCCGCGGTGGGTACGGAGTTCGATGTCGATTCGCGCGGGGTGAGGAGGAGATCCGGTGATGTGGATCCGCCAAAGATCACCGCTGCTGGAGGTCTCGATCACTCTGTAGTCATTCCGGCCGGCCGGGCCGAACCGCCTGAGCGTGGCCGCGACGGCGGTCTGCTGTGCTGGAAAGAGATCCGTGTATCCGCGCAAATGATCCGCGCTGATACGGCCAGCGAGGTGTGCTTCGATCGTGGCGACGGACGACTCCTCGTCCAGATTTCCGTAGTAGACACCGTCGGGTGCAACCACGACGTTGGCTGCGAACCTGTCACCTCCTACATGCGAACATTCCCACACCAGCTCCGGCCACCGCTCGCTCAGCGCACGTCCCACGGGCCGTCCCCACACGGCACAGCATTGGTCATGTTGACTGTGAGTGCAGACCAGGATGAGGGGCGGATAGTCGAGCGTTCCGGGGAGGCTGAGGGCTTTGGCAACCTCCGCCAGATCCTCGTCCTTGCCCCACGTGCCCCATTGCTGACGATAGGCGCCCGAATCCTCATGGTGCAGTACTGCCCAATGGCTCTTACCTTCACGGCGGCGGGGGCCGGGCCGTCTCACCAGCAGCACCCGCGCCCGCGCCGCCTTCGCGGCGGAGAGCACGAGTGCTTTGGTTTCAGGCTCAAGATCAAGCCCTTCAAAGCCATTGAGAGGCCACCCGCCCCGGTACTCGATGAGGACCCAGACGACGCCGTGCGGCGCTGTGCCTGCAATCGGGTCGCCGCGCAACCGGGCGCCTTCAGAGCAGAAGAAGCGCTTTGTGGCCGCCGCTGTGGCGAAGTCGCTGTCTAGATCACTTTTCAACGGGAACGAGGACCCCCGCGCGCAACAGTCTTTCAACGAGTTCGACGCCGAGATCACCTGCGGTGTGAATCTCCCCGTCGAGCAGTCGCGTGACGGAAGGCAGATCGGTCGCTGGGAAGTCGAGCCAACCCACGCGCGTGGTGAGGCGCAGTCCCTCCAGACGCGCTTCCAGGGAACCGCGAAGCCGGACCACAGACTCGGGGCTTAGGCAGCCGACAGCCGCGAGCTGGGCCAGCGGCCCCAGCGGTGCCGGGCGCCCCTGACCACGCCGGCTGCGGTGGAACAAAGAACTGGTTTCAGCCTCAACGACAGCAGCGGCGAGGCGTTCACGGACGACGTCGAGCTCCGCACCAGGCCCTTCGACGCCCAACGGCAATGTACGGCGCATCTCGGGGTCATCGCACAGCGCTGCAAGCGCGGCCTGCGCGAGTTGTTCGGCCAATGCGTAGCGGGTCCAACTGTGGATGCCGAGCGTGAGGTGAATGGAAACCTCGCCCTGCGCCTGGGCGGCATGCAACCAGCCGCGCGGCAGGTAGAGGACATCCCCCGGCTCAAGCACCGTGTCGATATAGGCCTCGCCTTTGGCGGCCTCGGCTACGGCGGAGCGGACATCGGTCCAGGGCTGATCACGCAACGGGTCCGTGTGGACCGGCTCGTGGATGATCCAGCGTTTTGTTCCCTCGATCTGCAGGACAAAGACGTCGTGCACGTCGTAGTGATCGTCGAACCCACGGTTCTGGGGCGGCGTTATGTAGGCATTCGCTTGCACCGGATGTCCCAGCTCGGTGCTCAGACTGCTGCTGAAGTCAGAAACAGGCGCCCATGTGCGGTGCAGTGCTTGCAGCACGAGCGTGGCACCGTCCGCAAACTTACGCCAAAGCGCTGTGTCATCGAGCTGGTCAGAGATGGTGGCGCCAACGCCGGCGGGCGAGGTGAACGACGAGTCGGGAAATGTAGAGCCGCCCTTGGCAACGCGGAGAAAAGGCGTGCGCAGACCCCGGCGCGAGACCAATTCGTCGACGGCCCCGGCAGAGAACAGATCGGAGAAGTCACTGGCGCCACGCGTGAGAAGCGCCGTGCGCCCCCATACGTCGCCGGCGAACCTCTCACGGCCAATCTTGATCAGGCGTGTTTCCAGGACCCCGCCGCTTTTCACGGCGCCGGGGTCCTGAAAGTCCGTGCGGGTGGTGCTCAAAATTCAGATGCCCCGTTCCGCGGCTCCCCCACCGGCACCCCCGTCAGCTCCACCATCGGCACCCCCGTCGGCACCCCCGCCGCAGCCAAAAGTGTGCATTACGGCGGTGTCCCTGCGTGCGATAGCTGC
>NZ_JBNHFD010000059.1:0-22905 GCF_059089865.1 Arthrobacter sp. Y3221157 | reverse complement strand
GGATGCGTCCCCGCCGATCAGCCGGACGCGCGCTCCGGACAGCTTGCCCGCGGATGCGAGGCGTCCTGCGGAAGCCAGCCAGCCGGCGTCGGACTCCACCGTCACATCGATGTCCAGCGCGGTAAGCACCGGGCGCAGCTGGGCGGGCAGTTCGACGGCGGTGGACACTGTGAGCTCCGATCCGGCCAGGACACCGGCTGCCACGGTCCGGACGAGGTCGGCGAGCGGCGCCCCTTCGGACAGGCGGATGGTGACGGGCAGGCTGCGGTAGCGGAAGATGTTGCGTTCCGCGCTCAGACCGGACACGTCCTTGGCGGTACCGAACTCCTCCGCCCAGGCCTCGGCGTCGGACGCCAAGGCACGCTGGACGGATTCCAGCTCGGCAGGCTCCAGGGCGGCGCCTGCGGCGTTGATGATGCGGCGGACACCCGGGTGGGTGACGGAAGCCGTGGCCGTGCTGCGTGCCGGGGTCCAGTCCCCCAGGCCGGCCAGGTAGTTGGGGCCGCCCGCCTTGGTGCCGGCGCCCACTGCGGACTTCTTCCAGCCGCCGAACGGCTGGCGCTGCACGATGGCGCCGGTGATGCCGCGGTTGACGTACAGGTTGCCGGCCTGGATGGAGTCCAGCCAGATGCCGAGTTCCTCGGAGTTGAGGGAGTGCAGGCCGGCGGTGAGGCCGTATTCGATCTGGTTCTGGATGGCGATGGCTTCCTCGAGGGTGTCCGCGGTCATCACGCCCAGGACCGGGCCGAAGAACTCGGTCAGGTGGAAGTAGGAACCGCGCTTGACGCCGTAGCGCACGCCCGGGCTCCACAGCTTTCCGGTCTCGTCCAGCTTCTTCGGCTCGACTGCCCAGTTCTCGCCCTCGCCCAGGGTGGTCAGGGCGTTCAGGAGCTTGCCGTTGGCTGGCTCGATAATGGGGCCCATCTGGCTGGTGGGATCCTGCGGGTAGCCCACCTTCAGTGAGGTGACGGCGTCGACCAGCTGGTTGTGGAAGCGCTTGGACTTGGCCACCGAACCCACCAGGATCACCAGGGACGCGGCAGAGCACTTCTGGCCGGCGTGGCCGAACGCGGAGTAGGCCACGTCCTTGGCGGCCAGGTCCAGGTCCGCGCTGGGGGTGACGATGATGGCGTTCTTGCCACTGGTTTCGGCCAGGAGCGGCAGGTCCTTGCGGAAGGAGCGGAACAGCTCGGCGGTCTCGTAGCCGCCGGTGAGGATGACCCGGTCAACGGCCGGGTGGGAGATGAGCTGCTTGCCCAGCTCCCGCTCGCCCAGCTGCACCATCGTCAGCACGTCGCGGGGAACGCCTGCTTCCCAGAGGGCCTCGACCATCACGGCCCCGCTGCGGGCGGCCTGCTTGGCGGGCTTGATGACGACGGCGGAACCGGCGGCGAGTGCCGCCAGGGTGGACCCTGCCGGGATAGCGACCGGGAAGTTCCATGGCGGGGTCACCACGGTGAGCTTGGCAGGAACGAACGTGGCGCCGTCGACCTTGTCCAGCTTGCGTGCGGACTCGGCGTAGAAGTGGGCGAAGTCCACTGCCTCGCTGACCTCGGGGTCACCCTGGTCGATGGTCTTGCCGGTTTCGCTGGCCATGACCTCGAGCAGGTCGGCGCGGCGGGCTTCGAGGACGTCGCCCGCGCGGTGCAGGATCTCCGCGCGCTCGTCCCCGGAGAGCTCGCCCCAGGCCTTGCCCTTTTCGACGGCGGTGGCGATCACCGTATTGAGGGTGGCTTCGTCCTTGATGGACGCGGCGGCCACGGAGGCGTTGCCGAGGGTGGAGGACGGGATGCGGTCCAGGATGGCCCGGCCCCAGTCACGGTTCGAGGGCAGGGACGGGTCGGTGTCCGGGGTGTTCCGGAAGCCGGTGTGCGGCATTGGGGTGGGCGGAAGGTTGCGGTTCTGCTGGCGGTTGGCCGGCGGCACGCTGTTGTCCAGGGCTTCCAGCGAGGACAGGAAGCGCTGCTTTTCCCGTTCGAACAGGGCCTCGTTCTCGCTCAGCTCGAACACCGCGGACATGAAGTTGTCCTGGCTGGCGCCCTCTTCGAGGCGGCGGATCAGGTAGGCGATGGCGACGTCGAACTCGGACGGGTGCACCACGGGGGTGTAGAGCAGCAGCGAACCGACGTCCTTCTTGACGGCCTCCGCCTGGCCCTGGGCCATGCCCAGGAGCATTTCGAATTCGATGCCCGATTCCACCCCGCGCTGCTTGGCCAGGAGCCAGGCGAAGGCGATGTCGAACAGGTTGTGGCCGGCGACGCCGATCCGGATGTTCTTGACCCGCTCGGGGTGCAGCGAGTAGTTGATGACGCTCTTGTAGCTGGTGTCAGAGTCCTGCTTGCTGCCCCAGGTGGCCAGCGGCCAGTCATGCAGGGAGGCCTCCACCTGCTCCATCGGCAGGTTGGCGCCCTTGACCACGCGGACCTTGATGGCGGCGCCACCGTTTGCGCGGCGTTCGGCTGCCCAGTCCTGCAGCCGGATCATTGCGGAGAGGGCGTCCGGCAGGTAGGCCTGGAGCACGATGCCGGCCTCGAGGTTCTTGAACTCTGGCTTGTCCAGGATCCGGGTGAAGACCGCGATGGTCATGTCCAGGTCCTTGTACTCCTCCATGTCCAGGTTGATGAACTTGGCCTTCCCGCCGCCCGCGGCAAAGGAATTGGCCCGCTGGAACAGCGGAGTGAGCTTCTCGACGACGTGCTCCACGGCTTCGTCGAAGGCCCAGGCGGAGTGCGGGGCCACAGTGGAGGAAACCTTGATGGACACGTAGTCCACGTCCGGGCGGGCCAGCAGGGTGTGGGTGCCTTCGAGCCGGCGCGATGCCTCGTGCTCGCCCAGGACTGCCTCGCCAAGGAGGTTGACGTTGAGCTTGATGCCGTCCTTCCTGATCTTGGCGATGGCCGGGCCCAGCTTGGCGTCAGTGGCGTCCACGATCAGGTGGCCCACCATCTCGCGGAGGACCTTGCGGGCGACGGGGATGACAACCTGCGGCAGGACGGGAGCCATGGTGCCGCCCACCGCCACCGCGCTGCGCATGTACCAGGGCAGGAATGCCGGAACCTTGGGGGCAAGCTTGGCCAGGTTGCGGGCGGCGACGTTCAAATCTTCGGGGCGGACCACGCCGTCCACGAAGCCAACCGTGAATTCCAGGCCGTTGGGGTCCTTGAGAACTCCGGCGAGCTGCTCTGCGGAAGCATCGACCGGAACCTTGGCGGCCTCGGTCAGCCAGCGGCGGACCAGGGCCACTGCGTCGTTCGCCAGGGCCTTGGCCTGTGGGACATCGACGTCGACAGTCTGCGGCGCAACACCGGCGGCAACTGCCGGCTCCATTGCTACGTGGGTCATGGCTTTTCTCGTTCTTTCCTGGGGGTTCGGAGTGGTCTTATCCACCAGTATGCGCCTGTGTTCACATAAGATAAAGCGATGTTTTCTAAGCAATACAGGTTAGAAAAGCTGAAGTTTCTGCGTCCCCGAACCGTGACCAGGCGCTTTCCTAAAACCCTCTCTCACCTCCTGCGCTCAAACCTCAAACGCTCTCCCACCTTTCGCGGCAAAACGGCAAACCCTCCCGCACATGATGTGCAGGAGGGTTTGTCTAAAAGGGGCCGAAAGTGCGAGAGCGTCCCGGGACAAGGCGCAAAAAGTGGGAGAGGGTCAGCGGAGGGGGCTGTGCATCTCCACGAGCTCCTCGTGCCGCGGACTGTCCGGGTTCATCAGGGAGTGCCTGCGGCCATAGAAGAAGTAGATGGCCAGGCCGATGACCAGCCAGACGCCGAACCGCAGCCAGGTTTCCCAGTGCAGCTGGAACATCAAGAAGGCGGATGCCAGGACACCGAAGGCCGGGATGACCGGCATCAGCGGCAGGCGGAAGGTCCGCGGGGCATCGGGGCGCTTGTAGCGGAAGATGATCACCGAGAAGCAGACGACGACGAACGCGGCCAGGATGCCGATGTTGGTGAGGTCCGCGACCTCCTTGATCGGGAAGACGCCGGCCAGGAAGGCAGAAGCGATGCCGGCAATCCAGGTGACCCGCTGCGGTGTGCCGTGCCGGTCCGTCTTGGAGAACCAACCCGGCAGCAGGCCGTCGCGGCTCATGGCGAACCACACGCGGGTAACGCCCAGGAGGAAGGTGAGCATCACGGTGAGGATGGACAGCACCGCGAACACGGAGATGATGGTGGCGATCACCGGCAGGCCAACCCCGGTGAATGCCGAGGCGAAGCCGGCGGTGGGGTCGATGTCCTTGTAGTTCTGCATGCCGGTCAGGACCAGGGTGGCGGCCACGTAGAGCAGCATGGCGATGATGAGGGACAGGATGATGGCCTTGGGCATGTGCTTCTTGCCGTCGGTGGCTTCCTCGGCGGCGGTGCTCATGGCGTCATAGCCGAAGACGGCGAAGAAGACCGTGGCCGCGCCGGCCAGGACCGGGCCGAAGCCGCTGGGCATAAACGGGTTGTAGTTGTTGGTATCGATGTAGAAGACGCCCAGGCCGATGATGAAGAGGATCAGGACCACCTTGATGGCCACGGCGACGAGTTCGAACCGCCCGAAGGCCTTAGTGCCGCGGGAGAGGATCCAGGTGACCAGGAGGCAGACCAGGATGGCGGGGATGTTGACGATGCCCCCCTTGCCCTCGTCCGCCGTCGAGGTCATCCAGGCGGGCATGTTGATGCCGATGCCGGAGAGGAAGGCGTCAAAGTAGCCGGAGATGCCGATGGCCACCACGGCCACGATGGCAATGTATTCCAGCAGCAGGTCCCAGCCGATGAACCAGCCGACAACTTCCCCCAGCGCCACGTAGCCGTAGGTGTAGGCGGAGCCGGCGCGCGGGATCATGCCCGCAAACTCGGCGTAGGACAGCGCCGCGGCCGCGGAGGCCAGACCGGCAACCAGGAACGAGATCAGCACCGCGGGCCCCACCCCGGGTGTTCCTTCGCTGCCGGCAGCCACGAGGCCTGCCAGCGAGAAAATGCCGACACCGATGATGCCACCTACGCCGATGGCGGTGAGCTGCCACAGCCCGAGTGACTTGAACAGGCCACTGTGCTTGTTTTCTTCCTCAATGTCGTCAATCGGCTTGCGCCGCATGATCGACTGGCTCATATCTCTAGTGCTCATCAGGAACTCCTGCTTGGGGTGCGACCCCGCCGCGGCACGCCAAGAAATGGCTGTGACGGGGGAAACTCGATCACAACAGTATGCAAGGCTGCTTGCATTAGATAAAGTGACTACTTCTAACCTATATTCGTTAGTTTCGGTAAGGATTTGCTCATGCTCGACGTCCGCCGGCTCCGGCTGCTCCGTGAATTGAGCATCCGCGGGACACTGGCCGAGGTGGCGGATGCACTCCAGTACAGCCCGTCGTCGGTATCGCAGCAGCTGGCCCTCCTGGAGAAGGAGGTGGGCGTGGAACTGCTCCGCAAGACCGGCCGGCGGGTGCAGCTGACGCCGCAGGCGGAGGTGCTGGTGGCGCACACCGCGCAGCTGCTGGAAACCATGGAACAGGCGGAGGCCGACCTGGCGGCATCCCTGACCACCGTCACGGGAACCGTACGGATCGCAGTGTTCCAGTCCGCGGCACTGGCGCTGATGCCGGACACGCTGACCCGGATGTCCGCTGCCTATCCCGAGGTGCGGATCGAGATGATCCAGCGCGAGCCGGAAACCGCGCTCCATGAGACCTGGGCGCGGGACTTCGACCTTGTCATCGCCGAGCAATATCCAGGGCATGCCGCCCCGCGCTACCCTGAGCTCGACCGGGTCAAGCTGACCACGGACGCCATCCGGCTTGCCGTCCCGCCGGAGTCCGACGGCGGCCCCGCCATCCGCGGGATCGAGGACACGGCGGAGCTCGCCTGGGTCATGGAGCCGCGGGGGGCAGCGTCGCGCCACTGGGCGGAGCAGGCCTGCCGCAGCGCAGGCTTTGAACCGGACGTGCGCTTTGAAACCGCCGACCTGCAGGCGCAGATCCGGCTCATTGAGTCCGGCAACGCCGTGGCCCTGATGCCGGACCTGGTGTGGACGGGCCGGGGCACCACCGCCAAACTGCTGGAGCTGCCCGGCAAGCCGCACCGCACGGTGTTCACCTCGGTACGCCGTTCCAGCGCCAAGCGGCCCGCCATCCTCGCCGCGAGGGAGACCCTCGCCGCGGCCGCTGCCGCCATCGCGGCGAACGACGCCGGGTGACCCGCCGCCGTCGTCGTAAGCTGGTGCCGGGAGTGTTCCCTGCGTCACTGCGACGGATCGCGGCCGGCGCTAGACTGGTGCCGTTATGAATCGAACAATGTTCAAGTCGAAAATCCACCGGGCCACCGTCACGCACGCTGACCTGCACTACGTGGGTTCAGTCACCGTTGACCTGGACCTGCTGGAGGCTGCCGACATCCTCCCCGGCGAGCTTGTCTCGATTGTGGACATCACCAACGGTTCACGGCTGGAGACGTACACCATCGCCGGCGAGCGCGGTTCCGGCGTCATCGGCATCAATGGCGCTGCGGCGCACCTGATGCACGAAAACGATCTCGTCATCCTGATTACTTACGCGCAGATGACCACCGAGGAAGCCAGGGCCTACGAGCCCAAGGTGGTCCATGTGGACGCCAACAACAAGGTGGTCCAACTCGGCAACGATCCCGCCGAGGGCATCACCCCCGGCCTCCTGCGTCCGCCGTTCGCACTCAACAACGCCGACTTCTAACCGGAGCGTGGTCTCCGGTACGCTGCCCCGCCGCACTCCGCAGGTTCTTCATTGCTAGGAGTGCTGGCGGGTTTCTTTGTGGTGTGGTGCATCATCCTGGTGGGCTGGTTCGTAGGCCGGCAGAAGGTACTTGGGGACAACGCCCGGCCGGTGCTGAGCTCCCTCACCTTCTTCGTGGCCAGCCCCGCGCTGCTCTTCGAAACTCTGAGCAAGGCCCGCCTGCAGGAAGTGTTCGCCGCTCCCCTGCTGGTCACGGCTGTTGCTGCCATCGCCACGGCGGCGCTCTTCTTCACGCTCGCCAAATTCTGGCTAAAACGTTCGCTGCCGGAGTCCCTAATGTCCTCCATGGCTGCCTCGCTGGTCAACTCCGCGAACCTCGGCATCCCCATCGCCGTCTACGTCCTGGGGGACGCGAGCTATGTGGCCCCGCTGCTGATCTTCCAGCTCGCCTTCTTCACCCCGCTGTTCCTGCTGATCCTGGACTCGAGCACCAGTTCCCACCGCACCACTCCCCTGAGCTTCATCTTCATGATCCTGCGGAACCCGATGATCGTGGGTTCCGCGCTTGGACTGCTGGTTGCCGGCACGGGATTCAAGGTCCCGGAGCTGGTCATGGAACCGATCCACCTGATTGGCGGGGCTGCCATCCCGGCCATGCTGATCGCGTTCGGCATGAGCCTCAACGGGAGCCGGCCGCTCCAGGCGTCATCGGCACGCCGAGTGGACACCCTGCTCGCCAGCGGTTTCAAGCTGGCCGTGCAACCGGCCCTGGCCTACTTCTTCGCCCGCTTCGCGATGGGGATGGAAGGGCACGCTCTGTTCGCCGTCGTCGTCATCTCGGCGCTGCCCACCGCCCAGAACGTCTTCGTGGCCGCCAGCCGGTACAAGACGGGACTTACAGTGGCAAAGGACACCGTGCTGATTACCACCGTGGTGGCTGTGCCTGCGATGATCGGCGTCGCGCTGCTGCTTACATGATGGGAGAAGACTGATGGGAACCACCCTTGACACCGTGGTGATAGGCGGCGGGGCCATGGGCTCGGCCGCCGCGTGGGCGTTGTCGCGCCGTGGCCGCCAGGTGACGCTGGTGGAGCAGTTCGGGCCCGGGCACGCTATCGGCGCATCGCACGGCAGCACCCGGAACCTCAACCCGGGCTACCACCGGCCCGAGTATGTGGCCATGCTGGCCGAAAGCCTCGCCCTGTGGGATGACCTTGAGCAGGAAAGCGGCGAACAGCTGCTGGAACGCACTGGCATCGTAACCCACGGCCCCGAGCCGCTGCTGCCCGAGGTTGCCGGTGCCCTCACGCAGGCGGGCATCCGCGCCGAATTCCTCCCCCTCGAGGAAGCGGCCGAGCGGTGGCGCGGCATTCGCTTCGACCAGCAGGTCCTGCACATGCCAGACGGCGGCCAGCTCAACCCGGAAGCCGCGCTTCCCGCCTTCCAGCGGCTGGCCGTTGCGCGGGGCGCCGACATCCGGCAGTACACCAAGGTGGTGGACTTCCAGGTGATGGACGACGGCGTCCGGCTGGTTCTTGAGTCGGCGTCCGGTAGCGAGACGGTCACCGCCGCCCAGGTGATAGTGACTGCGGGCGGGTGGACGGGGAAGCTGCTGGGCATTGCCGGCGGCGCACTTCGGATTCCGCGGCTCACCGTCACCCAAGAGCAGCCCCTGCACTTCCGGATTGCGGACGAGGGCGCTGTCTGGCCCGGCTTCAACCACTACCCCGGCACTGGCGCGGATTACCAGGGCTGGTACTCCCCCGTGTACGGGATGCTGACGCCCGGCGAGGGAGTCAAGGCCGGCTGGCACGGCACGGGGCCCGTAGTGGATCCGGACATGCGGTCCTTCCAGCCCGAGCCCGTGCAGCTCGCAGCGCTGCAGGACTACGCCCGGACGTGGCTGCCGGGGGTGGACGCGGATTCCTTCGAGGCCGTCAGCTGCACCTACACCACCACCCCTGACGAGGACTTCATTCTGGACCGGATCGGACCCGTGGTGATCGGCGCAGGCTTCTCCGGGCACGGCTTCAAGTTCACGCCCGTGATCGGCCGGATCCTCGCAGACCTGGCCACCGGAACCCGCCCCGCGCCGGAGATCTTCCGCGCGTCACGGTAGCAGGCTCTACGTCCTGCCTCCCACCGCGTCCAGTGGGCGGCCGTCACACCCGCGCGAGCCCGGCCGCCTGGGCCAGCAGTTCGACGGAGCGCAACCGCTCCTCAGTGCCGGGGCTCTGGTGGGCCACGATGAGCTCATCGGCGTCGGCATGCCTGCCGAAGCTGTCCAAATAGTCCAGGACGACGTCGGGCGTGCCCACCGCGGAGTAGGTCATCATCTGCGAGACGTGCTGGCCCTGGGGCGAGTCGAGGATCATGTCTGCCTCGTCATCGGTGAACTCGCGTCCCCCACCGAAGAACAAGGAAACCCTGGCGCGCTTGGTTGCCTGCAGCATTGCCTGCGCCTCGGATGCGGAATCGGCGGCGATGACGTTCACCCCAGCGATAACATGCGGCGCGTCCAGCTGGGCCGACGGCTTGAACTCCCGCCGGTAGATGGCGACGGCGTCCTGCAGCGCAGTCGGGGCGAAGTGCGAGGCGAAGGCGTAGGGCAGGCCGAGCTGTGCTGCCAGCCGGGCACCGAACAGGGAGGAGCCCAGGATGTAGAGCGGAACATTGGTGCCCTTGCCCGGGGTGGCTTCCACGCCCTGGATGCGGGTGGGGCCGGTGAGGTAGCCCTGCAGTTCCAGGACGTCCTGGGGGAAGCTGTCCGCGGACATCGGATCCCGGCGGAGGGCCCGCATGGTGTTCTGGTCGCTGCCGGGCGCCCGGCCCAGGCCGAGGTCGATTCGGCCGGGGTGGAGGGTTTCGAGGGTCCCGAACTGCTCGGCGATGGTCAGCGGCGAGTGGTTGGGCAGCATGATGCCGCCGGCGCCGAGCCTGATGCTCTCGGTGTGGGCGGCCACGTGGGCGATCAGCACACTGGTGGCTGACGAGGCGATGGAGGACATGTTGTGGTGCTCGGCGTACCAGACCCGCCGGTATCCCAGCCGTTCCGCGCTCTGCGCCATGGCCACGCTGCCTGCGAAACTCTCCGCCGCCGTCTGGCCTTTGCCGATGGTTGCCAGGTCGAGGATGGAGAGCGGGAGGGTCACGTGGGTGCCGGCCTTTCGAAGCGTTGCGTAGTTTTGCCCGTCGGGTCGCGGCGGGCACGTCTGGCATAACGACGGCGGGCCCCGGCTTATTTCTGTGATGTGCGGAATACCCAGCACACTGACGAGGTTGCCGCCCCTAAGCAACCAAGTGGAACAGACAGGAGAAACACCATGGCAAACATCCTGATGGTTGTCTCGGCAGCCGACTCCCTCACCATGAAGGACGGCAGCGAGCACCCCACCGGCTTTTGGGCGGAGGAGCTGGTAGTGGCCCACCAAACCCTGCTCGACGCCGGGCACACCATCCATATCGCCACGCCCGGTGGCCGCAAACCCACGGTGGACCAGGTCAGCCTGGCGGCGGACTCCGCTGGCGGCGAGGATCGGGCGAAAAGCTTCCGGGACTACCTTGAGGCGATCGACGGCGAGCTGTCGCAGCCGCTGGTGCTGGCCGGCGTCGACCCTTCCGGCTATGACGCCGTGGTGCTGCCCGGCGGGCACGGGCCCATGGCGGACCTGTACAAGGACCCCGACCTTGGCAGGCTCCTGGCTGCCGCCGACACGGACGGCAAGATTATTGCGCCGTTCTGCCATGGTCCGGCCGGGCTGCTGAGTGCGGCGGACGACGACGGCGCGTTCACGTTTAAGGGCCGCCGCCTCACCGTATTCAGCAATGAGGAGGAGCTGGGCGGCGGCACGGGCGAGAACACTCCATGGCTGGTGGAGGACGCGTTGAAGGAGAAGGGCGCCGTCATTGAGAACGGTCCGGCCTGGAGCTCCAACGTGGTCCGCGACGGCAACCTCATCACCGGGCAGAACCCGCAGTCCAGCGAGGACGTGGCCAAGGAAGTCATCAAGGCCCTTGGCTGACGCCCGCTTACGTACAAGAGGGGACCAGCTCGTGGCGAGCTGGTCCCCTCCTTGCGGCGCACGTCGTTGGGCGCCGGCTTCCACCCGGCTTAGACGGCGCAGCCTCCCAGCGCGATCGTTCCGTCAATGGCTGCGATCTGCCTTTGAACGTCGCCGAGGTTGGCTGTCAGGCCCGTCACGACGGCCTTCTGCGCCTCCACAACATCCTTCTTTGCCCCCTTCTGGCCCTGCAGCTCGCGAAGTTTTGCCTGCGCGGCGGTAACCTGCGCGTCCAGATTGGTCAACTGGCTCTGCAAAGCAGCCAGGTTTGCCTCAGCTGCCGTGATCTCGTCCTTGAACTGGTTGAGCTGCTTGAGCAGGGGTGCGACCCGGGACTGCAGCACCAGAATTTCCGCTTCCTTGGCCGTGATCTGGGTGTTCAGGTCGGTTACCTTCCCGGCCAGATTCCCCGCGATCAGATTGATGCTGTCAATCTGGGCTGTCTTGTCAGCCACCAGTGCATTCGCTGCCGTCAGGGCTGACTCGAGGGCGGGCAAGCCGGCCTGCAGGTCCAGGATCTCGTCTTCCTTGGACTCGGCAGCCTCCGTGGCTGCGGCCAAAGTTTCGTTGGCGTCAGTCAACGTGTCCTGCTTGGCCGCGAGGACGTTCTTCTGGTCGGTAACGGCCTGTTGGGCTTCAACTACCCCGGATACCAGCGAGGGCAGGGCATCCTCAAGGTCGGTAACAACCTTCTGCTGAGCTGCCACGGCCTCTGCTGCGTCGGTGGCATCCTTCTCAAGAGCAGGCAGTCCCGCCCGCAGGTCACTGAGTTGACCTTGCTTTTCGACAACAGCGTTGTTGGCAGAGGTCACCGCGTCCTGGAGCCCGGGCAGTTGGGCATTCAGCGCTTCGATCTCGGCTTGCTCTGCAGAGACGGCATCGTTCGCAATGTCGAGCACCTCTTGCAGCGGTGCCACTTTCTGCTGCAGTGCGCTGCTCTCCTCTTGCTTGGTGAGAAGCTGGGCATTCAGCGCGTCCACTTGGGTTTGAAGTGCCTTAAGGTCGCCCTTGAGGCCCGAAATCTGCACGTTCTTGTCGGCGATCTGGGTGGTGACCGTATTGAGCTCGCCCTGCTTCGCGTCGCGGAGGGCGATCAGGTCCCGCTTGCGCTGCGAGTTGCCGCTGATTGCGTCGATCTGCCGGTTAAGGTCCGCGATTTCTGCCGTTAGCGCGTCCTTGGTGGTCGTCAGGGCCGTCAGCTCGTTCTGCGCCGTTTTCAGCTGGGACTGCTTGGCTGCAATGGTCGTGTTGAGCGCGTTGATCTGGCCCTGCAGCGTGGTGATCGCCGTGTTGGCGGTTGCAATCTTCGCCGCGTTGTCATCCACCGCTTTCGCCGCCGCCACCGCATCAGCCTGCAAAGCGACCAAGTCTCGCTCGGCATCGGCGATGTCGTCGTTTTGGGCGGTGAGGGCTGCGGTTGCATTGGTCGCGGCGGTCTGCAGCCCAGCCAGTTCAAGCTGAGCTGCACTGATCTGGGACTTGTTGTCACTGACCGCCGTATCCGCGGCCGTCGCTGCCGACTCCAGTTCGGCCAGGGTCTGTTCCGCCGCCGCAAGCTGATCCCTCGCCGTCTGAAGCGTGTCGGCTGCTGTAGCGCTGTCCGCCTCAAGCGCCGTCAGTCTTTCGTGGGCGTCCGCGACATCCTGCAGTGCGGAGGTAACAGCGGACGCAGCTTCCTCCGCCTGGGCGGTCAGCGTCTGCAGTTCGCCCTGGGCCTGTTCAATTTGGGTCTCTTTGGCGGTCAAGGCACCAGCGGCGTTGGCGGCAGCCAGCTTGAGTGTATCCAGCTCGGCTTGTGCCGCGTTGAGCTCCTCGCTGTTGGCCTGCTGATCTGCAACAACTGCGGCCAGCCGGCTCTTCAGGTGGTCCGCCGCTGCCTTAGCGGCCTCGAAATCCTCCTGCAGCGGTGAAAGCTCACTTTCAACGTCGGCTTTCTGTTCCTGCAGCCCAGCCAGCGCTGCCTCCGCGTCCACGATCGCCGCCGCCGTCTTGGCTCGCTCCTGGTTCAGCCTTTCCACTTCGGCCTGCGTTGCAGCCTCGTCGGCTGCCAGTTGCTTTTCCTGGGCTTCGAGATCGGAGATCGCCTTATCTGCCGCTGCAACCTCGCCCTTGAGCCCGGTTTCCTGGTTCTCGAGCTGGAGCTTCTCGGCCTCCAGCTTTGCGATGGCGTCCGCGTTCTTCTTTGCGGCTGCCTTGAGCAGGTTTGCCTGGATGCCTCCCCTGTGCGCCTGCTGGTTGACCACACCGTTGCAGATCGCGTCGTTGGAGGAGGTGCCGGCCGCCGCGGGTTGGATCAGGATGAGGCTGCTTGTCAGCAGGCCCGGCAGGACGACAGCTGCTGCAAGGCGGCGGGAGAGGACAGATTTGCTGGGGGATGTGCGCATGTGAGCTCCTGTTAAGACCATCGGGCGGCCCACTCTGGCCGCTGCCTGCACTAAAGGTAAGTTCCAACCCACGCGGAGAACACGCGTAATTGGCCACCTGACTTTGCCCTTCAAGTACTCGTTTTCTGGAGCCGCCAGGCAAAGCTACTACTTGGTTTCAGCGCTGCACTAGCCCATGCGCAGAGCAGGCGCCCGGCCTAAGCTGTTGTTGGGAGTGGATCCAGGTTCAAAGCCATGAAGGGTCGGGGAATGGCCGAAAGTACATATGGCATCGACAGGCGCCTGGTGCAGCTGTTGGCCCGGACCGTTCGAGTCGACACCGACGCAACCCTTGAGCTCACTGTTGTAGTCGACGGCACCGTCATCTCGGGGTCCGTGGTGTCGGAGCAGGCCTGGGAGCGGCGGCAGAATGATCAGATCCGGGTTGGCAGCCCGGACATCGCCAACGCCTTCGATTCGGAGGCTTCAACCTTGAATGAACAGAAACCGGAGCAGGATCCGTACCTTCATTTTCTGGGACCGGTGCTTGTGACCGGGGGCCGGAAGGTTCGCCTGCAGGCAACAAGGGTCGACCTTCGGAAAGTCTCCGCCTGGAGTATCGGCAGGATGCCCGCCGACCAGGAATGGCACCGGCCTTCCTACGAGTGATCCCCGCCGGAGCTGCAGCCCGACGCTGCCGCCCTCCGCGGCGCCCGCACCGGCCGCCGCTATGCTTGCGCCATGGCCAAGAAAACCACAGCAGAGAAGCTTGCCACCATCCAGAAGGGCTACGCCTTGGAAGGGGCCACCATCGAACTGGGGGCCGCCATCATCGACGGCGAGCTTCACAAGGACGCTCCGGTGCGGCTGCCGCTGGCCATGATGAACCGGCACGGGCTGGTGGCAGGGGCAACCGGCACCGGCAAGACCGTCACCCTGCACATGATGGCCGAGCAGCTGTCCACGGCCGGCGTCCCCGTGTTCCTGGCGGACATCAAGGGCGACCTTTCCGGGCTGGCCACGGCGGCAACGGGCAGCGAAAAGCTCACCGCGCGCACCGAAAGCATCGGCCAGCCCTGGCAGGGCCGGGTGTTCCCTGTCGAATTCCTGGCACTCGGCGGTGACGGCAACGGCGTCCCGGTCCGCGCCACGGTGTCGTCCTTCGGCCCCATCCTGCTCTCCCGCATCATGGAACTGAACGACACCCAGGAGTCCAGCCTGCAGCTGGTGTTCTACTTTGCGGACAATAACGGCCTGGAACTGATCGACCTCAAGGACCTGAGGGCAGTCATCCAGTTCCTCACCTCCGCCGAGGGCAAGGACCAGCTGGAGGAGCTCGGCGGGCTGTCCAAAGCCACCGCCGGCGTGATCCTGCGGGAACTGGTGAACCTGGAAGCGCAGGGGCTCGAGAAATTCTTCGGCGAACCGGAGTTCGATACCGCCGAGCTGCTCCGCACCGCCCCGGACGGCCGGGGCGTGATCACCTGCCTGGAGCTGCCCACGCTGCAGACCAAGCCCATGTTGTTCTCCACGTTCCTGATGTGGCTGCTGGCCGATATCTTTGAGGACCTCCCCGAGGCCGGCGACCTGGACAAGCCCAAGCTCGTGTTCTTCCTTGACGAGGCCCACCTGCTGTTCAACGGGGCGTCCAAGGCCTTCCTGGAGGCAATCACCACCACCGTCCGGCTCATCCGGTCCAAGGGCGTGGGCATCTTCTTCGTCACCCAGACCCCCAAGGACGTTCCGGCCGACGTCCTGGGCCAGCTGGCCAACCGGGTGCAGCACGCCCTGCGGGCCTTTACCCCGGAGGACGCCAAGGCCCTGAAGGCCACCGTGTCCACGTTCCCGGTCAGCGACTACGACCTTGAGGAAACCCTGACGTCCGCCGGCATCGGCGAAGCCGTCATCACCGTCATGAATGACAAAGGCGCCCCCACGCCGGTGGCCCATACCCGCCTGCGCGCGCCGGAGTCCGTCATGGGACCCAGCGTGGGGGCCCTGGTCCGAAGCACGGTGGCCGGGTCCGCCCTGCTGCCGAAGTACGGGACGGCCGTGGACAAACCCTCCGCCTACGAGAAGTTGACCGGCAAGGCCGCCGCACCCAGTGGTCCGGCAGCGGAAGTTCCCGGCCCGCTGGACCTCGATGAGGAGGCCCGCCGCATCGAGGAGGAGATCCTGGGCAGGCCGAGCAGCAGGACCAGCAGCAAAACCGCGCCGCGCCGGGGCGAGACCCGTGGCGAGGCTCCCCGCAGGCAGCCGCAGCCCCAGCCGGGAGGCGGGATGATGGACGACCTGGGCGCGGTCCTGGGCGGCGCACTCGGCGGCGGCCTGAAGAGCATGGCCAGGTCTGTCGGTACCCAGCTGGGCCGTGAACTGTTGAGGGGCGTCTTCGGCACGTCATCCCGGCGCCGCCGCCGCTGACCACAGCGCTTTCCACGGCGCCCGGACCGGCTGTGCCGCACGCCGTCGTCGGACGATTCACTCACGTTTCCGCCCCAAGTAGGGGAGACACCAACTTTAGTGTGCGTTCGCACTAACGTTACTGTAAGGAACGTGCAGATGAGTCAAGCGTTGGTGAGGATAGCGGCCGGATGGCTGCTGGGCCTCATGCTTGCCGTGGCCGGAGCCATCGTTGCCGTGAACCTGGTGAACAACACCGTGGCGAGCCCGCAGCAGCCGGTCCGCGAGTATCTGGACGCCCTGCAGGACGGGGACGGCGGCAAGGCGCTGGGACTGCTGCGCGCCACCGTGCCGCCAAGCAATGCCGCAATGCTGGACGGGACCGGGCTGCAGACCGCTGCGTCCCGGCTCGCCAACGTGGAGATCGGCGAACCGCAGGAACGCCCGGGCGACCAGGTGGTGGTGCCGATGGAATACACGATTGACGGCAGCCGGCTCAGTACCGAATTCCTGCTGGAGAAAACCGGCACGGAATGGATCTTCTTCAACACGTGGGCGTTCGTCCCCACCCGGCTGCCCACGCTGGACATCACCGTGGTCAACGGCAACCAGGCCAACGTCAACGGCGTCCCGGTGAACATGCCCAACGGCCGGAACTCGTTCGCCGTCTTCTACCCCGGTGAGTACGAGGCCGCCCTGAACGGCCAGTACTTCTCCGCTCCCGCCACCCGGGCCACCGTGACGGCCCGCGACGTTCCCGTGGCACCGCTCAACCTGCTGACCCAGGCAACGGGCAAGCTGAAGGAAGACGTGGCGGACAAAGTCAAGGAGTTCTTGGACGGTTGTGCTGCGGAAGCGGCCAAGGAACAGAAGTTGCAGCCGGACTGCCCGTTCTACTACGCCAGCAACAACCGGGTGCAGGACGGCACCATCAAGTGGACCGTCACGGAGTATCCCAACGTCTCCATCGAACCCTTCGACGGACGCTGGGTGGTGGCCCCGCTGGATGGCAAGGCCAAGGTGGAGGCGCTCCAGCAGAACTCCTTCACCGGCATCTGGTATCCCCTCGAGGCAGAGGTGGACTTCAGCTTCACCACGCGCCTGGACGTCTCCGGTGACGCGGTCAAAGTCACCCCGATGCTGAGCTTCTAGCTCCTTTTTCTGGTCCTGCGCCACACTGGCCCAGTTTTAGCCGGTTTACCGTGATTGCACCTGCTGCCTCAAGCCGCACTGACCTAATAAGTGGGCCGGTTTGGTTGCGGCCATCGCAGCGAACCCCGTGCCAGCACCTCCCGGACCTGTGACAGGACGCCTTCGGGCGCATGAACCACGTCATCGTAGAAGAACCGGAGCACGGGCATTCCCTGCCGTATGGCCGAGTTGTCGCGGCGCCGGTCCTTCTTGAACTGCCGTGCCTCCAGGTGGAAGGCAAGCCCATCAATCTACACGATCAGGAAACCCTCCAGCAGGAAATCAACCCGCCCTATCCCGGGAATCCATACTTGGGTTTCCGTAGTGATGCCGGCGTCACGAAACAGCACCCGGGCCAGGGTTTCCAGGAGGGAGTCTGCGCCATGTTCAACCTTGGACAATACGTGCCGGGCCCTACCACAGCGCCTGCCGTTCAGGTGGCGGAGGAGGTTAGACAGGTCAATGTCTCCGCGGTTGTAGGCACACTCCACCATCACCAATGACTCGAGTTCGGGCAGGCACAGCAGTGCGTGGAGCAGTACATCAGGAAGTGCCGCGAGCGTCCGGTGGCGGGGCACCTGCGTCAATGCCAGTCGGTGGCTCACGCACCGCACCGAGCTTCGACCGTTGCTGTGCCAGTAATGGGGCATCGGAGGTGCCTTGAGTTGCCAAAGTCTGTACATCGGCGCCGCGGACACGCACGTCAAGAGCCCCCGTGCACGCCCAGCCTCCACCAGATCCGACTCAGCATCGGCCACAGCCAGCAATCCGCGCTCCAGCCGTAGCACGTTGCCGTCCCGAACCGCCCGCCGCAAATCCACATCCCTGGCACCGGCGGCCAGCACGTCACGCCTCAGCAGAACTCCCCCGGCGGCGCGAAGGATCTCTGTTGCATCCATCTGGCCACCATGCCTGCAGTTCCTGGCTTCGGGGAGGTACGGCCGCTGCTATGTGGATACCGGGGGCGCCCACTCTGGCCCGGTTTTTGCTGCAAAGCGCAACAAAAGTGGCCCGGTTTCCACTCTTTCGGAGCGAAAACCGGGCCACTTTGGCGGCAGGTCCCGTCAGTCCATGCCGCGCAGGTCCAGGACCAACTCGGTGTCGCCGTCGGCCTGCAGGACCACCGGGATGCCCCAGTCCTGCTGGTACAGGTGGCAGGCGGCGTGGTCCGGGATCTCGCCGTCCTCGGTCTCCGGGCCGTCACAGGCGGCAGCGCGGGCGGTAAGGTGCAGCACACCCTCCGGAATCTCGGATGAGAGCTCCACGGTGCGGAGCAGCCCCACGGAGGTTCCGCCGCCGGACACCAGGAGCTCGGGCGGGGTGGAGGAGATCTTCAGCTGCGTGGGATCGCCCCAGCGGTCGTCCAGCTTCTGCCCGGTGGGGGCGGTGAACCGGACTGTCAGCTCCAGCGGGCCGGGCGCTACCGGACTCTTGGGCCGGTGCGTCTGGGCCGCGCCCTCGTCCACCTGCTGCGCTTCCTTGGGGATGGGGACGTACACCAGCTGATGCTGGTTGGCCTCCACCACTACAAGCAGCGGCTCGGAACCGGCGGACTGGGTGTGGTCCACAATAACGTCGGAGGGTTCCAGGAGGCCCCGCGCCAGGGTTGAGACCGTTCCTGCCGACGGGTCGTAGCGGCGCACGGCACCGTTGTACGTGTCGGCAATCGCCACCGAGCCGTCGGGGAGGACTGTCACGCCCAGCGGGTGCTGCAGGCGGGCTTCGGCGGCAGGACCGTCCCGGAAGCCGAAATCGAACAGGCCCTTACCCACGGCGGACTCCACGGTGATGGTGCCGGCGTCATCAATCACCAGCTTCCGGAGCGCCGACGTTTCGGAGTCAGCCACCCAGATGTTGCCGTCGGCGTCCTCGGCCACGCCGGAGGGCTGCGCAAACCAGGCCTCGTGGGCGGGACCGTCCAGGAGCCCCTCCAGGCCGTTGCCGGCAATGATGTCCACTTCGCCGGATACGGGATCGAAGCTGAAGATCTGGTGGGTGCCGGCCATGGCGATCACCACGGCATTCAGCTTGCGCGACCACACCAGGTCCCAGGGGGAGCTAAGCGACACCTCGAGGGGATGCTCGCTCAACCGGCCGGTGAATCCGGCCGCGTCCTCGTCCACGCGGGCCGGTCCGGCCTCCAGCAGGCGCTGGACACCATTGCCGGCCAGCGTGGAGGCCTTGCCGTCCGTGAGGGACAGCCCGCGCAGGCGGTGGTTGACGGAGTCGGCAATCACGACGTCGTAGCCAACCTTCGCTGCCACATCCTCCGGCAGCAGGACCAGGCCCTGGGGTTCGTTGAACTGCGCGGTGGCAGTGTCGCCGGCCGCCGGGCCATCAGCATAGCCCTTGGTGCCGGAACCGAATGTGGCCAGGACCGTCCTGAAATCGGTGCCGAGTTCCACAACCCGGTGGTGCCCGGTGTCGGTGACCAGCCAGGAACCCTTTTCAGCAGCATCCTTCACCGCGGCACCTGCTGCCGGGCCGCCGTCGGACGCCTCATCCGCACCGGAGCCGCGGCCGGCGGGAAGGAAGAGCGCCTTGCCGGGGAACCGCAGGGTGCCGGACGTCGGTTCGGGCGCCACGTAGGGGCCGGAGCCGCGGTGGAGGGTGCCCTTGGCCTCGTGCTCGGCGATGAGCTCGGGGATCAGCACTGCCAGGCCGTCCGCGTGGCCTTCACCCGAAAGGTGCGCCACGATGTAGCCCTCAGGGTCGATGACCACCAGGGTGGGCCAGGCGCGGGCGGTGTAGGCCTTCCAAGTGTCCAGCTCCGGATCGTCGAGGACCGGGTGGTGGATTTCGTAGCGCTCCACCGCCGCGGCAAGGGCCACGGGGTCTGCCTCGTGCTCGAACTTGGGTGAGTGGACGCCGACGGTCACCAGGACGTCCGAGTACTCCTCCTCCAGCGGACGCAGCTCGTCCAGCACGTGCAGGCAGTTGATGCAGCAGAATGTCCAGAAGTCCAGCAGCACGATCTTGCCGCGGAGGGCCTCAAGGTCCAGCGTTTTGCCACCGGTGTTCAACCAGTTGCGGCCCACCAGTTCAGAGGCGCGGACCCGGGCGTGGGTGCGTACGGTTTCGCTCATCAGCGTCCTTCCAGCTTGTTGCGGTCAGCCAGCTTGGCGTCGCGTTCGGCCAATTTGGCAAACATATCGTTGTAAGCGGTGAGATCGGCGTCGTTATTCCTGTCCGCTGCCCGGTCCACCCGCTTGGTCTCCCGTGCGTCGGAACGGGACCACATGATGGCGACGCCGATCGCGACCAGGAGGGTGGGCACCTCGCCGATCCCCCAGGCCACTGCGCCGCCCTTCTGCTGGTCCACCAGCGCGGAGTCTCCCCAGGCCCGGCCCAGGTTGCCGAAGTAGTCGGCGGCCAAAAGGTTGTCCCCGCCCATGATGGCGACGCCGAAGAAGGCATGGAAGCCCATGGTGGCCAGCAGGAGGAGCAGCCGCAGCGGATAGGGCGCACGGCGGGGCAGCGGGTCCGTGCCGATCATGGTCAGGATGAAAATGTAGCCGGTCAGCAGGAAGTGCACGATCATCAGCTCGTGGCCCACGTGCTCGCGCATCGCGAAGCCGAACAGGTCCGAATAGTAAAACAGCACAATCGAGCCGGCGAAGTTGGCCGCCGCGAAGAGGGGGTGGGTGACCACCTGCGAGAACTTCGAGTGTATGAAGACCAGGATCCACTCACGGGCACCGCGACTACCGTCGCCACGGGGCTGCAGGGCGCGGAGCGCGAGGGTAACCGGGGCGCCCAGCACCAGGAAGATGGGGGCCACCATGGTCAGTGCCATGTGGTCCACCATGTGCGCGGAGAACAGTATGCGGCCGTAGACCGACGGCGGACCGGAGGTGATGTAGGTCAGCACCAGCAGGCCGATCACCCAGTTGACCGACCGGAACCACTGCCACGAGTCGCCGCGGCGGTGGATTTTGGCAACGCCCAGGAAGTAGGACACCAGGCCAAACAGCGCGACGGCGATCCACAGCCAGTCCAGCCGCCATTCCGTCAGCCAGCGCTCCGGCGTGAGCTCCGGGGGAAGTTCGTAGCCGGTGAGGATGAAAGCGGGCGAGGCGTCCGGCGCGTACGTGGTGGGCTGCGGCGGAGCCGAACGGCCCAGTGCGACGGCGACGCCGGATGTTGCGCCCATCACCAGGAGCTCTGCGAGGACCAGCTGCCAGAGCACCCGCCGGGACGACATGGTGTTGCCCTGGCGGCCCAGCTGCGGGATAACCCACTGGCGGTGCATGAAGCCGATTCCGCCCAGCACGAGCGTGGCGGCGGTCTTGGCCAGGATCAGCTGCCCGTACGCGGACCCGAAGAGGTCGGCCCAGGTGGTGATGCGGATGCTCGCGTTGATGACGCCGGAGGCGAGCACCAGCACGAAGGCGAACCCGGCGAGGCTGGAGAACCTCCTGAGCGTGGCCTCGGTGATGTCTCCGGCGGCCCCTGCCTTGGCGCCGGTCAGGATGCCTGAGAGCAGGGCCAGCATGATGATGCCGCCCACCCAGGTGCTGACGCCCACCAGGTGCAGGCCCAGGGAGTTGATGGCGCCCTCGTGGTCCGAAGAGCTGGAGGAGTGTCCGATCAGGGCTGTGGGCACGAGCCCTACCAGTGCCAGGATGAGCGTGAGCCCAAGTCCCCCAAGAGACCTGACGCCGAACAGGGCTGTGGTTACCACTGCCGCGATAATGGTGACCGCCAGCCAGGCGCGGCCGGTTTCGATTTCGGTCATGAAGTACACGAGGGCCTGGGTGAACTCTGCGTCACCTGACAGGCCCTGGCCGGCCACGTCCGCATAGGTGAGGACCAGGACTGCGATGGCCGAGAGCGTCCAGGCTGCGCCGGCGGCCGCCGCTGCCGCCAGGGCCCTGCTGAAGGCGGGGTGCTCCGGACCTTCGTTGCCGTCGGCCCTGCCCCTGCTACAGGGGGCCAGGTTCCTCGGCAGGATACCGACGGCGAAGACCAGGCCGCCGATGACCGTCGCCAGTGAAATGTTGTGGAGGGCCTTGCTGACGGGAAGTCCCCATCGGACCAAGGCGCCTGGATCCGCTACGCCGCGGGTGGCAGCGGCGCCGGAAAAGATGAGGGCCGCCGTCAGGCCCAGGAACAGGGTTGCCAGTCCCGCGAGCTGCCATGGGATGGAGACACCCAGGGCATCACCGCCCGGTGCCCGTCCGCCTTTGCCGGCGGGCAGGGGTGTGGTGGATTGGGATTTTGCGGCAGAAGACACCATTCCATTGTCCGCTACGCCTGCCCGGGCCGCGAATCTGCCGATCAAAGGGCAGGGCGCACGCAAAGGGGCGGCAACCGTATGGTTGCCGCCCCTTTTCTCTCCGGCCCGCCGCTAGGATGGCGGACCGAGAAAAAGTTGCCTACTTCTTGTTGGAGACCGCAGCCTTCAGCTTGGAGCCGGCGGTCAGCTTGACGCTGTGGCCTGCTGCGATCTGGATGGTCTCACCCGTCTGCGGGTTGCGGCCGGTGCGAGCTGCACGGTCGGTACGCTCGACGGCGAGCCAGCCCGGGATGGTGATCTTCTCGCCCGCGGCGACGGAAGTCTCGAAAACCTCGAACAGTGCGTCGAGGACGGAGTTGACGGCTGCCTGGCTGGTGCCGGCCTTGCCCGCTACCTCTGCAACAAGTTCACTACGGTTCTTAGCCATTTATGTCCTCCTGGACGATCATGATTCTGGAGCCTCTACGCGGCATGCGCACAAGCCACTGTTCGAAAACTTACCAGCTTGGGCGGTCGAGGACCGCAAATTCCGCGTGTTTCCGCGACTTTTTGAGGTTAATCACCGGATTTTGGGGGGTTTGCGGCCCTTCCGGCGGCCGGTGATCCTTTAGATTCCCCGCTGTGGAACCCCTCGCTGGCACGCTCTCCCAGTTCCTGCGGTGTTTGCCTGGATGCTCTCCCACTTGTGGTGGTGTCTTCGCCGACGCCCGCTCACTTCTGGCCGCTCCCGGGCCGGACGCGTGGGCGGTCGTCCCTGGGGAGGGCGGGCGGGGTTGGTGCCGGAGCCGCCGCGGGTGGGCGCTGGTGGTGGTTAAAGTGGTAGGGCCCTGACAGTGTTTGTCAGGGCCCTACTAATGTTATGTCCGGCGGTGTCCTACTCTCCCACACCCTCCCGGGTGCAGTACCATCGGCGCTGTGGGTCTTAGCTTCCGGGTTCGGAATGGGACCGGGCGTTTC
>NZ_JBNHFD010000058.1:0-23532 GCF_059089865.1 Arthrobacter sp. Y3221157 | reverse complement strand
GCGCAAGGTCACGGTCAGAGAGCTTGCGGATGTAGCGCAGCAGCTGGGTTTCGGACCGGTGGGTGTTGAACACCGGATGCTGCAGGAAATCCGAGGTGCGGAGCACGGATGCGGGCAGTTCGAACCCCTTCGCCTCCCCGACGGGACCGGCGCCAAAGGCGACGGCAACGGCGGAAAGCGTTGCCGCCGTCGTCGTCTCATCAATGGAGACACCTACGGTGTCCTCGTCGATCAGGCGCAGGTTGATGCCGCGTGCCTCGGCGGCGGTGAGGACCTTGCGGGCCTTGCCCGGCACGCGGACGGTGAGGGTGTCAAAGAACGAATCGGTGACGAGCTCCCGGCCCACGGCGCCAAGCGCAGTGGCGAGGATCCGCGCGTTGTGGTTGACCCGCTCCGCGATGGCCTTCAACCCGTCCGGTCCGTGGTAGACGGCGTAGAAGGAGGAGACGATGGCCAGCAGCGCCTGGGCGGTGCAGATGTTGGACGTGGCCTTCTCGCGGCGGATGTGCTGCTCGCGGGTCTGCAGGGCAAGGCGGTAGGCGGGGGCACCGGCGTCGTCCTTGGAGACGCCCACGATGCGGCCGGGAAGCGTGCGTTCCATCCCGGTCCGGACCGCCATGTAGGCAGCGTGCGGGCCGCCGAAGAACAGCGGCACGCCGAAGCGCTGGGTGGAGCCGACGGCGATATCGGCGCCCTGTTCTCCGGGAGGGGTGATCAGGGTCAGGGCGAGGAGGTCCGCAGCAACGGTGACAAGCGCGCCGCGTTCCTTGGCCGCCGTGATGACCGCGGACTGGTCCCACACCCGGCCGGACACGCCGGGCTGCTGGAGGACAATGCCGTTGATGGCGCCGTCCGGCAGGCCCTTGGAGAGATCCGCGACCTCCACGTCGAAGCCCAGCGCCTCCGCACGGCCCTGCACGATGGCGATGGTCTGCGGCAGGCAATCGGAATCCAGGACCGTCTTGCCATCCTTGGCATCCTTGTTCTTGTTGGCCCGGCGCATCAGCAGGACGGCCTCGGCCACCGCCGTGGCTTCATCCAGAAGGGACGCGTTCGCCACCGGAAGGGCGGTCAGGTCCTGGACCATGGTCTGGAAGTTCAGCAGCGCTTCAAGCCGGCCCTGCGAAATCTCAGGCTGGTACGGAGTATAGGCGGTGTACCAGGCCGGGGACTCCAGGATATTGCGGCGGATCACCGGCGGCGTCACGGTGTCGTAGTAGCCCTGCCCGATCATCTGGACCGCGGTCTTGTTCCTGGCCGCAAGCCTGCGCAGTTCGGCGAGGACCTCCACCTCACTGAGGGCGTCCTCAAGCCGGAGCGCGTGCTCCTGGCGGATGGATCCCGGAACGGCAACGTCCACGAGCCCGTCCACGCTGTCGTAGCCGATGGCCTTGAGCATGGTGTCGACGTCGGCCTGGCGGCGCGCGCCGATATGGCGGTCGGCGAAGGCCGATGGGTTGGATTGAATCGTCATGAGGAACTCCAGGTCTGGCCGGCCACGGATGGCACGGCATGGATGGGTTCCTCCCCGCTCTGTATTGGACCTGAGAGATTCCGAGGACACCCGCTCATGGCAGGGCACTCTTGCACCGTCGGTGAGTCCGGCAGGAAGCCGGGCTGCTTTCCAGAGTCGCCTCGCTGTGACGGTACATGGGCCTGAGAGATTCCTGGGGAGGATTTGCTCCTACGGCGCCTGTCCGGTGGTTGTCCGGGAGAGCTCTCCCGTCACAGCTCGAAAGGCTTATTCAAATGTGGGTGATTCGGCTCACAAGGTACACGACCTTGCCTGCCCTTGGCAAATCGGGATGCGGCCGCACGGTTGCAATAGCGGCTCTGGCAGCCCGGCCACAGTACAGAAGTTAAGCATGCTTAGTGTTTATCCACTTAGGATGGAGGAGCACGGCAGCCTTCCCGCTGCAGGTCGATTTGAATGAGGTGACCATGGCCAGGCGCAGCAATCCCGCAGTACGAATCGCACAGGAAACCGCCCACAACGCGGTGTTCGACGCCGAGGGCAACCCCAAGCCCGGTGTCCACAACATGCTGCTGAGGGCGGTGGAAATCCAGCGTCCGTTCGTGGTGGCCTATGTCCGGCGGCTGCAGAAGAAGCATCCGCGTGCCACCGCCGCCCAGCTGGCCGACATTTTGGAGCGCGATTACCTGCGTGCGGTCACGGGCGGCGGGGCGGTGGTGGGTGCCACCGCCGCGGTGCCCGGCGTTGGAACGGTGGCGTCGCTGGGACTTTCGGCGGCAGCCACTGTCGGGTTCCTGGAAGCGACAGCCCTGTATGCCACTTCACTGGCCGAACTCCATGGCATCCGGCTGACCAACCCGGAGAAGGCCAGCACCATGGTCATGGCCGTCATGCTCGGCGAGGAGGGGACGTCCCTCCTCGGGGCGCTCAGCGGGCAGGTTGCGGGCAAAGGCGCGAACGCCACCCAGGCCTGGGGCAGCATGCTGTCCAAGTCGATGCCGATGCCGGGGTTCAGCAGCATCCGGAGCCGGATCCAGAAGGCTTTCCTCAAGAACCTGCTCAAACGCCAGGGCACGGCGCTGTTTGGAAGGGCCCTGCCCTTCGGGATCGGGGCGGTGGTGGGCGGAGCGGGTAACCTCATGATGGGCCGCGCCGTGGTGTCGAACGCCAAGGAAGCGTTCGGACCTATGCCGGACACCATCCCCGGGGAGCTGAAGGCCGCCGCAGCTCCCGACAAGCAGACGCTGGAAGGCAACACCTTTGGATCTCAACGCTGACCTCGGCGAATCATTCGGCTCCTGGAAGATGGGGCACGACGCCGCGATGTTCCAGCTGGTGACCAGCGCCAACGTGGCCTGCGGGTTCCACGCCGGCGACCCCATCACCATGCTGGACAGCTGCCGGGCAGCCTACGAGCTCGACGTCACTGTCGGTGCGCACGTGGGGTACCGGGACCTGGCAGGCTTCGGCCGGCGTTCGCTGGATGCCAGTTTCGATGAGCTGTTCGGCGATGTGCTGTACCAGCTGGGAGCGCTCGACGGCGTCGCGCACGCCGTGGGTGCCTCCGTGGACTACGTGAAGCCCCACGGGGCGCTGTACAACCGGCTGGTGCATGATGCCGGACAGGCCGAGGCTGTGGTGGCGGCCGTCAACGCCTACGACCCCGGACTGCCCATCCTGGGGCTGCCGGGCTCGGAGCTGCTGAAGCAGGCACAGGAGGCCGGCCACCCGGTGTTCGTTGAAGCCTTCGCGGACCGCGCCTACCAGGCCGACGGAACTTTGGTCCCCCGCTCGCAGGATGGCGCCGTCCTGCACGACGTCGATGCGGTGGTGGAGCGGGCGGTCCGGCTGGCCACCAAGGGCGAAGTGGTGGCCGTTGACGGCACCGTGGTTCAGGTCCGGCCCGATTCGCTGTGCATCCACGGCGATACTCCGGGCGCCGTGGAGATGGCCGCGGGAGTGCGGGCAGGCCTGGTTGCTGCCGGGGTTGACCTGGAGTCCTTCGCCTAAACGTCGGCCCCTGGCCGGCAGCGGCGCTCAGCCAAAGACCAGGTGGGCCACCGTGAAGATCGCCAGCCCGGCCAGCGACCCCACCACGGTGCCGTTGATCCGGATGAACTGCAGGTCCTTGCCCACCTGTAGCTCAATTTTCTGTGACGTCTCCTCGGCGTCCCAGCGCGCCACGGTATCCGTGATGACCCCGGCAATGTCCGAGCGGTAGGTGCGCACCAGATACCCGGCGGCGTCGCCGATCCAGGCGTTGACCTTGCCGGCGAGTTCGGGATCGCTGACCAGGCGGGAACCGAAGTCCCGGACCGCGGCCTTGAACTTGATGGTCAGGTCGCTGTCGGGATCGTCCACGGCACCCAGCAGGGCGTTCTTCACCGTTCCCCAGGTCCGGGAGGCCAGTTCGCGGACCTCAGGGTCCCCCAGGACCTGGGCCTTGATGTCTTCAGCTCGGGCGATCATCGCAGGATCGTGCTGCAGGTCCTGGGCGAGGTCGTTCAAGTACTTGTCGATCGACTGCCGGACCTGGTGGTTCGGGTCCTCTTGCACTGCCCGGACGAATTTGAGGAATTCGATGTACACCTTGTCTCCCACAAGCCCGTCCACGAACTGCGGAACCCAGGTGGGGGAGCGGTCGGAGACCAGCCGGCTCACCGTCTGGTGATTCTCGCTGACCCAGTCAGCTGCCCGGTCCACCAGCAGGTCAACGAGCTTGTGGTGGTGCCCGTCGTGGAAGATCCGCTCCGCCATCTTGCCCACCGGAGGTCCCCACGGCGGAGTGAGCAGATGTTTGCGCACCATTCCCTCGATGACCGCCTGGACGTCGTCGTCGTTGAGGACCTTGAACGCGCCGCGGATGAGCGCCGCGCCTTCCTTGGCCACCCGTTCCGCGCCGGCAGGCGTGGCGAGCCATTCACCGGCCCGGCGGGCGACGTTGACGCTGGCAAGCTTCTCATGGACCACCTGTTCGGACAGGAAGTTGGTTTCCACAAACTCGCCCAGCGAGGCGCCGATCTGGTCCTTCCGCCGCGGAATGATCGCGGTGTGCGGGATCTTGATGCCCATCGGGTACTTGAACAGCGCCGTCACGGCGAACCAGTCGGCAAGGGCGCCCACCATACCGCCCTCCGCGGCCGCCCGCACATACTGCAGCCAGGGATACTCGTCCTGAAGCGCGAAGGCGACAACAAAAACCACCGCCATGGCGATCAGCAGGCCCAGGGCCACCAGCTTCATTTTCCGCAGCGCTGCCGCCTTTTCGGCATCACCGGCACTAAGCCGGCGGCCGACGGCGGAGGCCGCGTGGGCGTGGTCCGGCACCGGGCGAGCGGGCTGGGGCGGGGCTTCCTGGGTAGTTGGCTCAGAGTTCACCTGCATATGCCAAGCCTAGCCCCGCAGTGGCGGCGCGGTCGGCTACCGTGTCTGCATGAGGTTTGAGGAGCCACTGCCGCAGAGGCCGCTGGTCTTTGCGCACCGCGGCGCGAGTGCCGCCTTCGCCGAACATACCCGGGCCGCCTACCTGCAGGCACTGGCGGACGGGGCGGACGGCGTGGAGTGCGATGTCCACCTCACCCGCGACCAGCATGTGGTCCTGCTGCATGACGCCAACCTTGACCGCACCTCGGACGGCACGGGGCCGGTGGCTGAGCGGACACTGCGCGAACTGCGGCATCTCGATTTCTCGTCGTGGAAGGGCGTGCGGATCCCGGAGGCGTACGGTGCCCGGTCCGCACAGTTCCTGACCCTGCCCGAACTGCTGGACATTCTTCGGGGAGCCGGGCGGCCGACCAGGCTCGCCATCGAACTGAAGCATCCCAGCCCCTACCAGCTGAAGCTTGAGGACAGGGTCCTGGAGCTGCTGCGCCGGGAGGGCTGGGATCCCGCCGGCTCTACCGTGGACAACGTGGCGGTGACTTTCATGAGCTTCAGCCCGGATTCGGTCCGGCACCTGCTGCGGTCCGTCCCGGCGCAATACGTCTGCCAGCTGGTGGACGACATCAATATCCACGAAATTCGCGGCGGGCTTGGCCTGGGCCCGATCACCGGTGGAGCCATTGCTAACTTGATGAAAGCCACGCAGCTGGAAGGCGAGCGGATCCTGGACGGCCGCCTGGCAGGGCTGGCGGGGCCGGGCATCGATTACGTCCGCGGGCATCCGGCTACCATCCGGCGCTGGCTGGGCTCCGGCCGGCGGTTCCGCGTGTGGACGGTGGACTCCCCGGAAGATGTGGCCCTGTGCCAGGAACTCGGGATCCACGAAATCACCACCAATGTGCCCGCCCGGGTCCTGAGCCAGCTCCAGATGGCTTCGCCGCAGGGACGGTAGGCGGCCGTGGGCAAACAGCCGGACGACGTCGGTCCCCGCCGCTGGTGGGCCGGGCCGCTGGACGTGGAGGGCCTCGCCCTGGGCGCCGTCTCCGCCGCAGCGGCAGCCTTGACCCAGTACACCGGTGGACGCCGAAGGTTCTCCACCACGCCGGCCCTGACCGCCGCCGCCTTCGATTCGTCCGGGCATCTGCGGATCGCCGGGCGGAAGCTGCAGGGGTTTGCCCCGTTGTCCGGGTTCCGGCGGACGAAGGACGGCTGGATCCGGCTGCACGCCAACTACCCGCACCACGAGCAGCGCCTGCTGCAGGCCCTTGGCGCGCGCTCGCCCGCCGGGGTGGATGCCGCGCTCCGGACCATGGCTTCCCTTGAGGCGGAGGCGGCAATCCAGGCAGCGGGCGGGATTGCCGCTGCCGTCCGGACGCGCAGCGCGTGGCTGGCCTCCCCGATGGGAGAGGCTGCCGGTTCCGGTCCGTGGATTTCCCTGACTTCCTCCGACGGCGAAACCACAGGGATGGGCCTGGCCGGGATGCCGGGGCCGGAAGCGGTTCCGGCAGGTCCTCCACCCGCTGGCGCAGGTCCTCCACCCGCTGGCGCAGGCGCCGGGGCACGCCCGCTGGCCGGCGTCCGCGTCCTGGACCTGACCAGGGTCATCGCCGGTCCCGTTGCCACCCGGCTCTTGGCTGCGCTGGGCGCGGACGTCCTGAGGATCGACCCGCCCCGGCTGCCCGAACTGTCCGACCAGTTCGTGGACACCTGTTTCGACAAGCGCAGTGCAGAGGCGGACCTCGGCCGCCCCGAAAACCAAAGCCGGCTGCGGGACCTCATTGCAGCTGCCGACGTGGTGGTCACCGGCTACCGGAAGGGGTCGCTGGACCGGTTCGGGCTGGATGCCGGTGCCCTGCTGGAGGCCCGCCCCGGGCTGGCCGTGGTCACGCTGAACAGCTGGGGTGCAACAGGGCCGTGGAGCAGCCTGCGGGGCTTCGACAGCATCGTGCAGGCGGCGGCGGGGATTGCAGAGCTGTACTGCCAGGAGTCGGACGACGGCGGCTGGCACCCGGGTGCCCTGCCCGTCCAGGCGCTGGACCACGCCACCGGGTACGGAGCGGCAGCCGCAGCAGTCACGCTCCTTGCCGGCCGCCGTCGTACCGGCCTGGGTGGAACCGCCCGGCTGTCGCTGGCGAGGACCGCGGGGGAACTGTTCTCCCTCGCCGGAACACACGAAGCAGCAGCAGGACTCGCGCCGCCCGACTACCGGACCATGGGCAGCTCCTTCGGCGAGCTCCGGTACGTCCCGCCTCCGCTGCTGCTGGACGGGCTGCCGCTCGACTACCGCAATCCGCCACCGCCCTACGGCAGCTCCGGGCTGGCCTGGGCCTGACCCGCCAGCGGCTCCAGACCGGTTTCGGACGCCCGTCCTCCTTGTGATTGAGTTGGACCATGCTTCTCTTGGGATCACCGGCCGTCCGGGTGGGTATCTCCATCAGCATCGCCACCGGGCTGTACGGGGTGTCCTTCGGGGCGCTGTCCGTCACCTCCGGGCTCAATTTCTGGCAGACCATGGCCCTGAGCCTCCTGCTCTTCAGCGGCGGCTCACAGTTCGCGTTCATCGGCGTGGTGGGAGGTGGCGGCTCCGGCATCGCGGCGATGAGCGCGGCAACGCTGCTGGGCGTGCGGAACGGCATCTACGGGATGCAGCTGAACGCGCTGCTCAGGCCCACCGGTTGGCGGAAATACGTGGGCGCCCAGCTGACCATCGACGAATCGACGGCCACTAGCACCGGGCAAACCGATCCGGAAGAGCAGCGCCGCGGATTCTGGGCAGCCGGCATCGGGATCTACGTGCTGTGGAACCTGTTCACCGCGGTGGGTGCCCTTGCCGGCGCTGCGCTCGGGGACCCCAGGCAATGGGGCCTTGACGGCGCCGCGGTGGCCGCCTTCCTGGCCTTGCTCTGGCCGAGGCTCAAAGGGCGCGAACCCGTGGCGATTGCCGTGGTGTGCGCCGTGGCCACGGTCATTGCCGTTCCGTTCGTGCCCGCGGGGGTGCCCATCCTGGTGGCCGCCGTCGTAGCGGCAGCCATCGGCTGGTTCAGCCACGGGCGCAGTGACGAGGGCCTCGAACCCGACGTGGATCCTTACCGGGAGCGCCACCGGCATGATGGGGGCCACGGAGGAAAGCATGACGGCGGCCGCCACGGGCCTGTTCCGGGAGCAGGCGCATGAGCCTCTGGTTCTGGCTTCTGGTGGCCTGTGCCCTGGCCTATGCCTGGAAACTGGTGGGCTACCTGGTGCCGGCCCGCTTCCTGGAGGATCCGCGAATATCGCGCATCGCAGGAACTATGACCATCGGGCTGCTCGCCTCCCTCACCATCGTGAATGCCGTGGCATCGGGCCAGTCGCTGGCCGCCGACGCACGGCTCGGTGCGTTGGCCGCTGCCGCCGTGGCCCTGGCACTGCGTGCCCCGTTCCTGGTGGTGGTTCTCGCCGGAGCGGGAACGGCAGCCCTGCTGAGGTTGCTGGGCTGGAGTTAACCGTTCGCCGAGGAGCCGCGCCAGGTGATGTGGGTCACTTCCGATGGCAGTCCCCGGCTGTACTATGGGAACGGCTATGCAGTCGGCCACGGAATTTCCTGTGAACGGGGACCATGGACAATCAGCTGCACGCTGCCGGAGAAAGAGCCGGCCGGCCCCGAAAAGATGCCCGACGGCGGGCGGGGCTTCCGTCCAAACGCTTCTACACGCGATTTTCTGCACTGTCCGACGTCCCGCCGGAGGATCTGGAGCTGCTGGCCGAGAGGCTGCGCGCCGGCCTGACGGCGGATCCCTCGTCGCCGGTTCCCGCGCTGCAGGCCCTGGTACGGCGGGAGATCCGCAAGAGGGGGGACGCTGCCAGCGGTTGACCCACTGCCGGCGCCAGGGACCGGAATGCCGTAAGTCCTGACGGGCGGCCAAAGGAGGAACCGGAATGAACGTAGAGTCACAGCCCGCGGGGGAGCAGCCCGGCAGGCGCCGTCCAGGCTACCGTGATCCCCGCGGCTCCGAGTCCACCAGGGACATGCGGGATACGGCGAAGCGCCGCCGGGACGCCGAGGAGAAGCTGCAGCAGCATCTCATCGAAGCGAAGGACCATGTGCCCAACGAACACCGCAGGGATCGCGGGCCGGGCGCCGGGCAGGAATAGGCGCGGCGCGGCCCCCGGCATCAGGCCGCGGCCAGCAGGAACTGCTTTGGTGGGGGAGGGTCTTGATCCAGCCGGAACGAAGATGATTCCGGCTTGCTATGCCACTCCGTGGGCGGCGCCGTCCGGCAACGCGGCACGGCGGCAGCTTTCTTCGACGGCCATGTCGTACCAGGCCTGCGCGCCAAATTCGGGTTCTGGCGTGTCAAGGTTCTGGTACAGCGCGTCCAGCAGGTCCGCTAGTTCATTCGCGCTTAATGTGGGCAGGACCTCTTCCGGATCGCGCGGATTGTTGAGGTAGTGCGAGAGCTTTGAACTGTTCATCGCGCTGCGGCCATCGGCTGCCGGAAATGCAGGAACTGCTTCATGGAGTCGCTCCATCTGGGATGTTCAGAGGCTGGCTGCGTAACCCTCTTGAGAAGTGTATTGCACCACGTGGGCGCCCACAATGGGTCCCGGATCCGGGGCAGCTGCACGGGAAGTGGCCGGCCCAAGTGCGTTGCCGGCAGGAACCTACCCCAGTCCGGGTTCGCCAAGGGCGGCCATCAGGGGCGCCGTGGGCGAGGTTGTGGCGGCAGGCACTGGAACATGCGGCGGCAGGGGGCGCGCCGGCCGGGCAGTGCGGATGGCATCCTCCACCAGTGCCAGCGGACGGCGCCAGGCGTCGGAGCCTGGCTCCATGGTGTCCACCACACTGATCAGCATGGCGAGCAGGCGGAACATGTCCGTCATGGAGATGTCGGGACGCAGGCTTCCCTGCCCCTGCCCCCGCACCAGCAGGACGCTGAGGGATTCCATCAGGGACCCCGCGATGCCGGTGAGCAGTTCGCGCCTGCCGGCCACGGCGCCCAGCAGATTGGCGTCGGCACTGGAGGCATCCATAAGGGACTCCAGCACCCGGAACAGGCCGGCGGCGGCATCGATATCGGCCAGCGCCCCCTCAATCACGGGATCGACGGTGAGCCGGAGTTGCCGGTTCAATGCCGCAAGGACAAGCTCCTCCTTGTCCGCGAAGTTCCGGAAAAGGGTGGCCGGGCCTACGCCGGCCGTCACGGCGATGGTCTGCAGGGGTACATCCGGACCGAACTCCCGGAAGCACTGGCGCGCCGCCGTAATGATCTTGTCCACGTTCCGCGCTGCGTCGGCGCGGAGGGGCTTGCGGGCGACTGCGAGACTCATGCCCAAAAGGTTAGCAACGCAACTGCGCGCCTTCACCGTTACTGAAGGGTAGGAGCTTATGTGACGGCGGCGGCGCCGAGCGGCCCGTTGCCCGCTGGGACGGCGTGGCAGACTGGCACCATGTTGCTTGCGTTTTCTGTTGCCCCGTCCGGCACCCCTGCTGAAGGCTCGCGGCCGGGTGACGCTTCCGTCCACGACGCCGTTGCCGCCGCTGTGAAAATCGTCCGGGAGTCGGGGCTTCCCAACCAGACGGACTCGATGTTCACCACCATCGAAGGCGAATGGGATGAGGTGTTCGACGTCGTCAAGCGCGCCACTGAGGCGGTGGGGCGGTACGGCAGCCGCGTGTCCCTGGTCATCAAGGCTGACATCCGGCCCGGTTACACAGGAGAGCTCACCGCCAAGGTGGAGCGCCTGGAGGACGCCCTGGCGGACGGCTCCTGAGTCATCTTTTCCGGTGGCCACTTGCCCTGCTTATTCTCTGGACCAGCAAGTCCGCCCGTGCCAAACTGTGGCAATGTTCGAGCACAAGCCCCGGCCGGAGTGGACGGCAGCTGAAGAGTACCTGACACGCGTGGTGGTCCACCCGGACCCGGCCCTGGAACAGGCCATCAGTTCCGCCGCGGAGGCGGGGATGCCCGCCATCGAGGTTGCACCGAATGCCGGAAAGCTGCTCAAGCTCCTGGTCCAGCTCTCCGGTGCCCGCCGCGTCCTGGAAATCGGTACGCTCGCGGGCTTCAGTACCATCTGGATCGGGCGGGGGCTTCCCGAGGACGGCACAGTGGTCACGTGCGAATTCCTGCCCAAGCACGCGGAGGTGGCCTGGGCCAACATCGATTATGCCGGCCTGGGCGAGAAGGTGGAGATCCGCCTGGGACCCGCGCTGGAAACCCTGGCTGCGCTCGTAGAGGAGGGCCGGGAGCCTTTCGACTTCATCTTCATCGACGCGGACAAGGAGAACAACAGCCGGTACCTGGACTGGGCGGTGCGGCTGGGCCGGCCCGGTGCCACTGTGGTCCTGGACAACACCGTCTGGGAGGGTGCCATCCTGGACCCGGACCTGGATCCCGTGAACGCCCCGGGCATCGTGGACGCCCTTAAGCTGCTGGGGGAGCACCCGAGGCTGGACGCCACCGTCATCCAGACGGTCGGCTCAAAGGGGTGGGACGGCTTCGCGCTTGCGAGGATCAGCTAGCCCCCGCTAAGCATTGTGACGGCCCGGCAGCAAGGCGTGGCAGGGGCAGTCGCAGGACCGTTACTAAGTATGCTTAGGATTGAGGTCCGGCTGAAGGGCAGCCGGCCTGGCCGCATCGGAGGTACATGATGAAAGCGTCTCCCACCCTTGCCAGCAACCTGCAGATGGTCCTCACCGACCTGATTGAGCTGCACCTGCAGGGAAAACAGGCCCACTGGAACCTTGTGGGCACGAACTTCCGCGACCTGCACCTGCAGCTGGACGAAATCATCGCTGCGGGCCGGCTTTTCGCCGACCAGACTGCCGAACGGATGCGGGCCCTGCACGCACTGCCTGACGGGCGCAGCGGCACCGTCTCCGCGGACAACCGGCTGGACGAGTTCCCTGAGGGCCTGACGTCCACCAAGGACACCGTCAAGCTGATCACCGCCCGGCTGGAACGCGCGGTGCAGACAATGCGCGACGTTCATGACGACGTCGACGACGAGGACCCCACCAGCGCCGACCTGCTCCACGCAGCCATCGAACGGCTGGAACAGCTGGCGTGGATGGTCAACGCAGAAACCATGTCCCCCACTGCTTCCGTCACCCAGCCGGCCGCGAACTAGTCTGCAGGCGCAGCAAAAGGGTGCTGCCGCATCATGCGGCAGCACCCTTTCACGTGGACCTAGTCCTTCTTGAAGGCGTCCTTGACCTTCTCGCCCGCCTGCTTCAGGTCGGCCTTTGTCTGGTCCATCTGGCCCTCAGTGCGGAGGCTTTCGTCATCCGTTGCCCGGCCAGTGGTCTCCTTGGCCTTGCCGCCCATCTTCTCTGCGGCGTTGTCGATCTTGTCGTCCAAACCCATGGCATTGCTCCCTTCGGCTGGTGGCCGGCGATGCCGCCAGCCATAATCCCATGCTAGCCAGACTCGGGACGCACCAACAGGGGTTGTCCCGCCTTGACCTGCAGATACTTGGGGGCAGAAGGATCAGACCAGCGGCGGTGCGCTGGCCACGATGTAGTCGGCGGCGGCGGGCCCGGTCATGGACAGGTTGTTGCTGTCCGGGTTGATTCCGTGGTCCTCCAGGGCCACCCAGAGGGCATCCGGCGGCTGGAGCTGTGCCTTATGGATCAGGCACCAGCTGGTGTACAGGCCGTACAGTTCGTCGCGTCCAAGGCCCAGGCCGGGCTCCCTGTCCGGAACAACTGCTTCGGCAAGGAATTCTTCAAAGTGGTTAGCAGGCATGTCCGCTCATTAGGGTCGACCGTGTGCCGCCGTATCTGCTTCAGCGGTCCTGCCGGACCAAGCGGGCCAGCAGAGTAATCACGAAAGTATTGCAGTGCGGATAACTTTGTCCAGTTAGGACACGGAAACCAGGGGTGGCAGCTGAGCGGATCGAGGGGGCCGACGGCGACTGGGGGGACTGGCCTCGGTCTCAGAGGAGGCCATCTCACCGCCGGCCCCGCCTTGCCCCGGGCCCTTGTCAAACCCGGGATCTTCAACTGGACCTACCTCTAATTTTCCCCCATCTTGGAGGTCCTGCCTAGTACCTGCGGTCGGTGCCGGGAGCGCGGTGGATGCAAAAGGCCACCGCACACGGAAGAGGTACAGTGCCCTGGGCCGGACACTGTACCTCTCCCTGCATAGCGGCTGCTGCTACTGCCTGTTGGTGTTTCCTTCGCCGCCCGGGGACTCCCGATGTTCGGCGCGGTCCCGCACCTTGTCCTTTACCCGGTCGCGGTGCGGCTCCGTTTCCTGTTGCCCGTTCTTGTCATTCGTGTCCGGATCTTCCGGGCTCCCGCCGTTTTGGGCGCTGTACTTTTCACGCAGTTCACGGCCATGCCGGATATCTTCTTCCTCCTGTGCCTGGAGTTTTTCGCTCTTCTTGGTGTCCCGCGGGGGCAGTTGGATAGTCTCTTCGGCCTTGATGCCGGCCTCCAACTGGCGGCCGCGTTCCAGTTCGGCGTCGAACTCGGCGCCGAACAGCAGGGACAGGTTCAGGATCCAGAGCCACAGGAGCATGATGATCACGCCGCCCAAGGCACCGTACGTCTTGTTGTAGTTGCCGAAGTTGCCCACGTAGAACCCGAAGCCGAGGGACGCAAGCAGGAAGACGAACAGGGCAATGCCCGAACCGATGCTCATCCACTTGAACTTCGGCTGTTTCACATTGGGAGTGGCGTAGTAGAGCACCGCGATGATGACGATGATGAGGCCCACCATCACCGGCCATTTTGCGATGTCCCAGACCGCGAGGAAAACGCCGCTCAATCCGATCAGGCCGCCCACTGCCTCCGCGACAGGACCGCTCAGGACCAGCATGCCGGCGAGGATCGCGATGAGGACAATCGCCAGGAGGGTGACCACCAGCATGGTTCCGCGCAGCTTTACGAACGGCCGGCCCTCATCCACCTCATACACCCGGTTCATGGCCCGGCCAAACGCACCAACGTAGCCCGATGCAGACCACAGGGCGGTGGCAAGGCCGATGACCAGCGTCAGCCCCGCCGCCGGTGCATTGGCCAGGTCCTCGACCACTCCGCCCACCGTATTGACAGTTTCGGCGGGGGCGAAACCACGGACGATCTCCAGCAGGGCAGTTGTGGTTTTTTCCGGATCGCCGAAGATCCCGATCACTGACACCAGGGCCAGGATGGCCGGGAACAATGACAGGACGGCGTAGTACGTCAGCGCTGCAGCGAGATCAGTGCACTGGTCTTTGTTGAACTCGCGCAGGGTCTTCTTGAGTATGTATTTCCAGGATGGCTTGTCCACGTCCCTGGGGCTGTCCGGCTTCCTGGAGTCGTTCGGATCCGGTGCCTGCCCTGCCTTGGCGGTGCTGGTTTCGGATGCGTCGTGAGTGGCCATGATGTGTCCTCTCGATCAAGGGCTGAAACGGACAGGCCGGCTCCGCGGGTGGCGGAGCCGGCCTGTCATAGAGTGCAGTTGGCTTGCGTTGCCGCGGCCTGGGATCAGGTGTTTTGGACGTTGGTTTTGGCGTCGGTGGCGCGGTCCTTGACGTCGGTGGCGGCGTGCTGGCCTTCGGTTTTGACTGCCTGGGCTGCGTCGGTCGCGGTGGCCTTGACGTTTTCCATCGCTTCCTGGGCCGGTTCCTTGAGGTCCTGGACCATGTCCTTGGCGGCGTCGGTGACCTTGCCGGCCAGGGGCTGGGCGGCGGTTTTGAGCTGGTCCGCGGCTTCGCGTTCTTTCTGGCTCGGCGGGATCAGGGATGACACGAGCATCCCGGCGCCGAAGGCGATCAGGCCCGCGGCCAGGGGGTTGCCCTGCGCCTTGGCTTTGACCTGGTCCGGTGCCTGGGAGATTGCGGTGCCGGCATCGGAGAACTTAGCGGAGACGTTGTCCTTGGCGCCGTGAAGGGATTCCCCGGTGCTGTGCAGGGCGTCGCTGGTGTGGCCGCCGCCCGAGTGGACCTTGTCCTGGACGGTGGAGGTGGCGGAGCCGACCTTGTCCTGCACCTTGGACGTGGCAGAGTCGGCTGCTCCCATGATTCTCTCCTTAACCCCGGTCACGGCGTCTTTGACCTTGCCGGTTTGGCGGTTGACGATGTTGGACGGGGTGACCTTGTCCGCGACGGCGTCCACGTTGGTGCCCAGCCGTGCGCGGGTTTCTTCTATGTTCTGGCGGATTGCGTCCGGGTTCTCGCTCATCGGTTGACCTCACCTGGTTTTAGGGTTGGGGGAATTTCGGAAAGGGTTTCGCCGGTCTGCGGCAGGCCCTTGATCTGCTTGAGTTCCTTCCGGCCAATGCTGGCCAGGATCGCGGCGATGATGCCCCAGACCACGGCGACGATCACGGCGGCCCAGCCCAGGGGCATCAGGGCGCCGAGGGCGAACATCAGGGCCAGGGACAGGAAAACCAGGACGAAGTGTCCGGCCACGCCGGCGCCGGCGAGCATCCCGCCGCCCTTCCCTGCCCTGGTGGCTGACTGCTTGGCTTCGGCCTTGGCTAACTCCACTTCCTGGCGCATCAGGGTGGACAGGTCCCGGGTCACATCACCCAGGAGCTCGCCAAGGGAGGCGTTATCGGCCTTCTGATGCGCCTCACTCGGCGCCGGCTCAGGAATCTGGCTACTCATCACAACCCGCCAGTCTGGCCATCCGCCCTGCGGTCCCGGGTGAGCGGGTCCCCAGCCATGGGATCGTCCGCCAGGTCGCGGTCGCGGAGGGGATCATCAGCAACCCGGTTGCCCGACCATGGTTCTTCCACCAGCTGAGGGCTGTCCAAGGCGCTGGCAGGACGCGCGGGTTCGGCATAACCGCTGCCGGGAGCGCCGCCGTCGTACCCTGCCGTAGTGGTGGCGGGGCCGGGGAGCTGGACCGGAGGGGGCGGGACGGTGCCGCCCGCAGGGGCGTACGCCTCGCTGTACTGGTCACCGTACGGGGTGCCGGAGTACTGCCCGGACAGGCCGGCGCTGGGGCGTGTTGTCGATGAGGTTTCCGGGGCGCCTGCGGTCAGGCCACGGGTGAGGCGTCCGGCCAGGACGCCGGCACCGGCTGCCAGCAGCAGGAAGGTTCCGGGGCGGTTCCGCGCAAAGCGCTGGACTTCGGTCAGAAGGTCCCCCGGTTCCTTGTTCTCGAGCCACGTTGCCATGGAGGAGGTGCGCTCAGCAGCCTGCCGGATGAGGTCGCTGGCCATGCCCTGCTGGTCCGGGGCGTCAGCCATGCTCTGCAGCTGGCCGGAGATGGTGCGGATGCCCTCGGCCGCCTTCTGCTGCTGCGTGCCGGCCTGGCTGCTGAGGCCCGTCTTGGCCTGGTGCAGCAGGTCCTGCGCGCTGTTCTTCGCCTCGGCAGCCACATTGGCAGCCTCACTCTTGGCCGTCTGGGCCACGCCCTGCGCGGAGTCCTTTGCCGTGCGGGCTACGTCCGCTGCTTCTTCCTTTGCTGCGTCCTTGCGGGACGTTCCTGACGTGTCACCGGTCTGTGGTACCCCGGTCGACGGAGTGGCGGCGGCTGGAAAGGTGGCGGCAGTCCGCTCGCCCGGTACTCCCGTTGAGGCCGGGGGAGCCGTGTAGGCGGGATCCTCGGGCCATTGGTTCTCTGTCATCTTCGCTCTCTCTTTCCAAGAAGGCCGGTTGTTGATCAAGAACCAGCAATACTGGCCGTAAAATAATAAGCATGATTACTAATAAAAGGTAAGTACCCTTGCTAAGCGAGTTATAACGGTTCCAGTAAACGTCACCCGGAATGGCGCAGGCCTGCCCGGACATCGAAGTGGAAAGTGGTGGGTAGTTTGGAAACAGCTCCATGGGTTTGGGTGGTAGTGGCCATTGTTGTGCTGGTCCTGATTGTGTTGCTGCTGGCAACCGGACGGCGCCGGAAGGCGATGCAGCAAAAACGCGATGAAGCCCACCGGGAAAAAGCGGCCGAAATCCGCCGTGAGGCACAAGACAAGGAACTTGATGCCCGGGAACGCGAGGCAAAGGCAGCGCGTGCCCGTGCAGATGCGGAGCAGGCGCAGGTGAATGCCGCCCGGCTGAAGCAGGAGGCCGATGCGACGGCCCGGGAAGCCCAGTCACTTCGCGCCGACGTGGCGGACCATACCCGCAAGGCGGATGAAGTGGACCCCGACGTCGGAAGGGATGGCAACAGGCGGGGGGCGGGGCCCCATGGCGACGCACGCACCGAACGCACTGAGGGCAGCCACGTGGATTATGACCGGAAGGATGCTGCGCGTGAGGAGGCAGCGCGCCGCGACGGCGACAACCCGCGGACCGGTATCTAGCCTGGCGACGGCTCCCGTCGAGAGGCCCGGGAGGCATCCCGGATCAGGGTTTGCGCGGTTTGAGGACGGGGGAAGGGGTTACTCCCTTCCCCTTTCCCATGCCCTCCAGGACTTCCTTGACGGCGTCGACGGATGAAGTTCGCGCTTCCCATCCCAGGATGCGGCGTGCCCGGCTGGTATCCATGACCGGTGCCCCGGCTGCCATGTCCACCCAACCTGAATCGGTGGGCACGAGCCGCAGCCACCAGGCGAGGCCCACCATCTTGTGGAGCAGTCCCATGGGGATCGGAAGGATCCTGCGCGCACCAACGATGCGCGCCAGTTCCTGGGGTGTGAGGACGGGTTCGGCGGCGATGTTGAATGCCCCGCTGGCCCGCTGGTCTATGACCCGCCAGTATGCCTCCGCCACATCGTCCGCGTGGACCGCCTGGAAGACGAGGTTGTCAGGTGCGGGCAGCAGCGGAACCCGGGGCCGGGCCGGCAGGAGCCGCGGGTATACGGGACCCAGGAAATACCTGCCGACTTCGCTGCCCGCGTCCCGCTGGAAGATCAGGCCCGGCCGGAGCCTCGCCACGGAGATGCCCGGCTGGGCCGCGGCGAAGTCATCCAGCAGTTTCTCCTGTTCGGCTTTGTGTCGGCTGTAATGCGAGCCCGGCATGCCCTCCGCCGGCCATGATTCATCCGTGAGCCTGTCCTTGGGTGCTTTGCTGTAGGCGCCGACGGAGGATGCGCACACAACCTGTTTGACGCCTGCTGCCTTGGCCGCCGCCAAAACGTTCCTGGTGCCTGTGACATTGGTCCGGTAGAGCTGCTCAAGGTCCCGGTTGGGTTGGATTTGCCATGCCAGGTGGACCACGGCGTCCACCCCGCGCAGCGCTGCCTCCAGCAGTGGCTTGTCCTGCTCCAGGCCGACATCCAAAGCGTGCCACGCAACACCTGAATACGGCTCCCGGGTGGTGTCCGGGAGCCGCCTGCTCATTCCAACCACCTCCAGGCTTCCCGGCCTTTTTGACAGCTGGCCCTGCAAATTCCGCAGCAGTGCTGTCCCTGCGTTTCCACTGGCTCCGGTGATGGCGATGCGCATGAAAAAGGCTCCTCGGCGGGGGTGTGCTGATTCCGCTTATGTGTTGAGCCTATAGCGGGAAGGATTGTTTTATAAGCAACCTTATGATTTCCTACTTCTAAGTCTTGCCGCAGGCTTTCGGAACCAGACTGAGGGAACCAACGACAATGCCCGAATATTTCGCCGCGCTTGCCGTGGATGCTACGCCAGTCCACCGGGAACAACCAGAACTCCCGCATCGAAACCCCTCAACCGCCGCCTCCGGACGCCTCCGGGAAACGTTTGAAAACGACCTGGTCCTCGGCTACCTGGACCTCGCGGAAGCCCTTGCCGGCCGGTTCGAGGCACGCGGGCGCGAACGGGCCGACCTGAACCAGGTGGCCTACCTCGGCCTGGTCAAGGCGGCCCGCGGTTTTGACCAGTCCAAGGGTGAAAGTTTCCCCGCCTACGCCGCCCCTACCATTACCGGTGAGCTGAAGAGGTACCTGCGGGACCGCACCTGGGTTGTCCGCCCACCACGGCACATCCAGGACCTCCGGACCAGGCTGTTCCGCGCCGAGCCGGAACTGACCCAGGCACTGGGAAGGAACCCCAGCGTGGAGGAACTGGCCGGAGAGCTGGGGACGGATCCTGCGGAAGTCCAGGAAGCCATCTCGGCATCCAGCAGCATGCACCCGGATTCCCTCGACGCCGTCAACCCCAACTCGGACGCGCCGCCCATTGGAGATGTGCTGGCCTGCCCGGAAACACCACTGGAGCGGCTGGAGGACCTGGCCTGCCTGCGTGAAGCGATGCAGGACCTGGACGCCGCGGACCGGGAGCTTTTATACCGCCGCTATTTCTGCGAGGAGACCCAGGTGCAGTTGGGGAAACGGCTTGGCATGTCCCAGATGCAGGTTTCGCGGCGGCTGGCCCGCGTCCTGGTGGAACTCCAGCGACGGCTTGAAAACAGTTCCCTTCCCGGCGGCACTGCCCAGGACGGCGGTACCCGCACAGCCAGCGGAAGCGCGGCGACAGGCCGGGCAGGCGGCAGCGCAGGATCATTGCGCAGCGTCCCCAGCGGCAGGGGTTCCGGCCTGGCCGCCAACGCCCACCGGATGGGTGCCAAGGCAAGGCCCGTTTAGTCCCTGAAAGCCAGTACGCCCGCCACGGAAACCATCTCCTCGGGAGTGCGGAAGGAGCAGTAGCAACCCAGAATTTCCTATCTTGCCTGTTCAGCGGCTCGGATCTTTCCGGTCCGAAAGCCGAGAAAAGCCCGCGTCCCTGTTTAGGAGCAGTAGGAGGAGGGAACAGGTTGGATATGGGAAGCTCCGAAACGTCCAAGTTCCGCGCTGTCCTGTTCGACCGGGACGGAACCCTGGTGGTCGATGTGCCGTACAACGGGGACCCAGCACTGGTCCGGCCGATGCCGGGCGCCAAAGCCGTGCTGGACAGCCTCCGGGCCGAGGGCATCGCCACCGGCGTCATCAGCAACCAGTCCGGCATCGCGCGGGGCCTGATCACCGAAGCTGATGTGGCGGGCGTGAATGCCAGGGTGGAAGAACTGCTGGGGCCCTTCGACGTGTGGGAAGTGTGCCCGCACTCGGAGCAGGACGGCTGCACCTGCCGGAAGCCGCAGCCCGCGATGATCCACAGCGCCTGCCGGAAGCTGGGCATCGCCGAATCCGAGGCAGCACTCATTGGCGACATCGGGGCCGATGTGCGTGCCGCGGAGGCCGCCGGAGCAACAGGCGTGCTGGTTCCCACCCCGGTGACCCGGGCTGAGGAGGTGGCAGCGGCGCGGCTGGTCGCCCCTGACTTGGCGGGCGCCGTCGGCCTGCTGCAGGGGGCGCCCTGATGGGCCGCGTGCTGGTGGCACGCCTGGACAGCATGGGCGATGTCCTCCTGGCCGGGCCTGCGGTCCGGGCGGTGGCCCACGGCAGGATTCCTGACGGCAGCGGCGCCAACCACGTGGTGATGCTGTGCGGCCGGCAGGGGGAGGCTGCCGCTGCGCTGCTGCCCGGTGCCGCGGAGGTCTACAGCTGGGACAGCCCGTGGATCATGAACCCCGCGCCAAAGATGACCGGTCCCCACGCGGACCGGCTCATCGATTTCGTCCGCAATTCAAGGATCACCGAAGCGGTCATCCTCACTTCCTTCCACCAGTCCCCGCTGCCGCTGGCCCTGCTGCTGAGGCTGGCCGGCGTGGAGCGGATCACCGGCGCGTCCACTGACTACGCCGGTTCGCTGCTGGATGTCCGGCTCAAACCCGGGGAGGATTTCCCGGAGGACCAGCCCGAGGCCGAGCGGGCGCTGGGCATCGCGCAGGCCGCCGGGTTCCGGCTGCCGGCCGGTGACGACGGCAAGCTCCGCTTGGCGTCCATCCCCGATGTACGGGATTTAGTGGGAACCGAACCTTACGTGGTGGTCCATCCAGGGGCTGCCGTCCCGGCCAGGGCGTGGCCGCCGCTGCACCACGCGGCGGCCGTCGAACTCCTGCAGGGCGCGGGTCACCGTGTGGTGGTCACGGGTGGTCCCAACGAGGCCTCCCTGACCGCCACGGTGGCCGGTCCCTCGGCGCTGGACCTCGGCGGCCGGACCGACCTTTCCACCCTGGCGGGGGTCATGGCGGGGGCCGACGTGGTTGTCACGGGGAACACGGGCCCCGCCCACCTCGCAGCGGCAGTGGGCACTCCTGTGGCGTGCCTGTTTTCGCCCGTGGTTCCCGCCATCCGCTGGGCGCCGTACGGGGTGCCGCTGGAACTCCTGGGTGACCAAAACGCCGCCTGCCGGATGACCCGCGCCCGCGTCTGCCCGGTCCCGGGCCATCCCTGCCTCGACTCCGTCTCACCCGAGGAGGTGGTTGCTGCCGTCGAACGGCTGATCGGCGGAGTCAGCTCCTTCAGCACCCATGTCAGCACCCGTAGAAAGGCCCGTAACAGATGAAAATGCTGCTCTGGCATGTCCACGGTTCCTGGACGGACGCGTTTGTTCGCGGACGTCATGAGTACCTGCTTCCTGTCCTGCCGGAAGGTGGTGCCTGGGGACTTGGCCGTGCCGGCAGGGACTGGCCGCCTTCAGTGCGCGAGGTGGACCTGGCAACGCTCGACGCCGGCGCTGTTGACGCCGTCGTGCTTCAACGCCCCGAAGAGCTCGCGGAAGTGGCCCGGCTGCTGGGGCGGACCCCGGGCCGCGACCTGCCGGCGGTGTACGTGGAGCACAACACCCCCAAGGGCAACTTCCCGAATACCGGCCATCCGCTCGCGGACCAGGACAGTATCCCGGTGGTCCACGTGACCCATTTCAACAGGCTGGCCTGGGACAACGGCTCCGCCCCCGTCACCGTCATTGAGCACGGCATCCCGGATCCCGGACACCTTTACACCGGGGAGTTGGCCGAGCTGGGTGTGGTGGTCAACGAGCCGGTGCGGCGCGGCCGGGTGACGGGGACGGATTTGCTGCCGGCCTTTGCCTCGGTGGCACCCCTCCAGGTGTTCGGCATGAAGACGGACGGGCTCGCTGCGGCCACCGGGATAGATGCCTCCAGGCTGACGGCCCGGGGCGACCTGAAGACGCAGGAACTGCACCGGGAATTGGCCCGGTGCCGCGTCTACGTGCACCCCATGCGCTGGACGTCCCTGGGCCTGTCCCTCCTGGAAGCCATGCACCTGGGGATGCCGGTGGTGGCCCTGGCCACCACCGAAGCGCCGCGGGCGGTGCCGCCGGAAGCCGGCGCCGTGTCCGCCGACATTGACGAGCTGCTCCGCTGTGCGCAGCGGCTGGTCGCCAACCCGGATGAAGCCCGACGGCGGGGCGCAGCCGCCCGTGAGGCGGCACTGGAGCGCTACAACCTGGGCACGTTCCAGGACCGCTGGGATGAGCTGCTGGCGGACCTGCGGAGCCAGCCCCGGCACTCCGTCAATGAGCACCCGGACGAGCGGATCCTTGTCCCGGCGCTAGAGAGGAAGACCCCATGAAAATCGCCATGATTTCTGAGCACGCCAGTCCGCTGGCAGCCCTGGGCGGAGTGGACGCGGGCGGACAGAACGTCCATGTTGCCGCGCTGTCCGAGGCGCTCGCCGAGCGGGGCCACCACGTCACCGTCTATACCCGCAGGGATGCAACGGAGCTTCCCCCCAGGGTCCGGGTGGGGCGCCGGCTTGAGGTTGTCCATGTCGATGCCGGACCCGCCCGGCACGTTCCCAAGGATGAGCTGCTGCCCTATATGGGGGAGCTCGCTGACGGGGTGGCCCGGGACTGGGGCCAGCGGCCGCCGGACGTGGTGCACGGGCACTTCTGGATGTCGGGCCTCGCCGCGCTTGACGCTGCGCGCCGGCCCGACGCCGGATACCGCGTCCCGGTGATCCAGACCTTCCACGCCCTCGGCACGGTGAAACGCCGGCACCAGGGCGCAGAGGACACCAGCCCCGCCGAACGCCGCTGGCTCGAGCCCGGAGTGGGGCGCTCTGCGGACCGGATCATCGCCACCTGCTCCGACGAGGTCTTCGAGCTCAAGGCCATGGGTATCACCACGGGCAAGATCTCCATCGCCCCCTGCGGCGTGGACCTGGGCTTCTTCTCCGCTGAGGGACCCGCGGCCGCCCGGAAGCGCCGCTACCGGATCCTCTCGGTGGGGCGGCTGGTTCCGCGCAAGGGTGTCGACCTGGTGATCCGCGCCCTGCCGCACCTGCGCGCCGCGGGATTCGACGACGTCGAGCTCCTCATTGTGGGCGGCGGCGGCGACTCCGGGGTGCTGCACGCGGACCCGGAGGTGCGCCGGCTGCTGGCCCTGGCTGCCGAACTGGGCGTCGAGGACCAGGTGTCGCTACAGGGGCAGGTGACCCGCGCCGAAATGCCCGGGATCTTCCGCAGCGCCGATGCCGTGGTGTGCGCGCCCTGGTACGAGCCGTTCGGCATCGTCCCGTTGGAGGCGATGGCCTGCGGCGTTCCGGTGGTGGCGGCTGCCGTAGGCGGCCTGCGGGACACCGTGGTGGACCACGCCACCGGCCTGCACGTGCCCCCGCGGGACCCGGAAGCAATCGCTTCGGCGCTCGCGCTGCTGCTCGGAAACCCGGACCTGCGCACCGAACTCGGCAACGCCGGCCAGGTGCGTGCCCGCACCAGGTACTCGTGGGAGCGGGTGGCCGCCGAAACGGAGAAGGCCTACCAGCTCGCCGTGGCGGACACCCCGGCCGGTGCCATACCCATGGAAGGAGCAGCGCTGTGACTGCTGAATGGTCCCTGAGGGAAGCCGACCTGACGGCGCTGGCCACCGCGCCGGCGCTGCCCGCAGTGCTGCCGGGAGCGGCCTTTGTCGACCCGGACAGTGCCGACGCCGTCCGCAGCCACCTGGACAACGTGGTTCCGGCGCTCGATTCGCTCCGCAGCCAGTCCGGCAGGCTCGCCGCCTG
>NZ_JBNHFD010000057.1:0-24722 GCF_059089865.1 Arthrobacter sp. Y3221157 | reverse complement strand
CCCGGTCCCATTCCGAACCCGGAAGCTAAGACCCACAGCGCCGATGGTACTGCACCCGGGAGGGTGTGGGAGAGTAGGACACCGCCGGACAACACATTAGTAGGGCCCTGACAAACACTGTCAGGGCCCTACCACTTTAACCACCAACCCACGTCATGCACCGAGACCCAGGGCGGCCCCCACCGGATGCAGCCGCCCTCCCTAGGAACGACCGCCCACGCGTCCGGCCCGGGAGCGCCACAAGTGAGCGCGCGACGGCGAAGACACCACCACAAGTGGGAAAGCATCCAGGCAAACACCGCAGGAACTGAGAGAGCGTCGGCCCGGAAGGTGCCCGCCTGGGCGGCGGTTGGGTGTGAAGATTGCCACGATGCGCCACTTCCGGGCCGGACTGTCCCGGCGGTTTATAGGGCTCGCCTAGAATTGATGAAGATGTACGGACTTCGAAGCGCTTGATTTCGGGTTGCGTAGGAAACGAAACACGGATACGAGCGGCTGCAGTTGCGCCAGTGGTCGGCTCACAACAGGAGGAATCCATCATGGCCGAGCACAACGGCGGCAACCGCGGAAACGACCGCGGAGCCTTCCGGGGAAACAACAACTCCGGCGGCGATCCACGGGGGTTCCGATCCCGCGCTAACCGCGACAACAATGACCGGGGTGCGGCCGGCGGCGGCGAGCGGAAGCCCTTTGGCGATCGTGACCGGAAGCCTTTCACCGATCGTCCGCGCCGGGAAGGCGAGGACCGCCGCGGGTTTGGCGGCGGGGAGCGCAAGCCGTACGGTGACCGGGAGAACCGGCCTTACGGTGACCGTTCGCGCCGCGATGACGGTGACCGCCGCGGGTTTGGCGGCGGGGGAGAGCGCAAGCAGTACGGCGACCGGGACAACCGGCCTTACGGTGATCGTCCGCGCCGCGATGACGGTGATCGTCCGCGCCGCGATGACGGTGACCGGCCGCGCCGCGATGACGGTGACCGGCCGCGCCGCGATGACGGTGACCGGCCGCGCCGCGACGACGGCGACCGCCGTAGCTTCGGCAGTGGCGAGCGGAAGCCCTTCGGCGACCGCAAGTCCTTTGGCGATCGTGACCGGAAGCCCTTCGGCGACCGCAAGTCCTTTGGCGATCGTGACCGGAAGCCCTTCGGTGACCGGCCGCGCCGGGAAGGCGATGACCGCCGCGGGTTCGGCGGCGGGGGAGAGCGCAAGCAGTACGGGGACCGGGACAACCGGTCCTACGGAGACCGTCCGCGTCGCGACGACGCTGAGCGCCGCAGCTTCGGGGGCGGCGACAACCGCAGGCCTTTCGGTGACCGGCAGGATCGGCAGGACCGTGACTCCCGCAGTTTCGACCGTAGTGAGGCACCCCGCGGTGGTGCACCCCGAGGTGACTCCGGCCCCCGTGGATTTGGCCGCGACCGCCAGGAAGACCGTCCGGCACGCGTTCCCAACGCCCGGGACATCCGCAGCGCCAACCGCCCCGACCGCGAACGCTCTCCCGAAATTGATGAGGATGTCACGGGCAAAGAGCTGGACCGCGCCACCCAGCACCAGATCAAAACCCTTGAATCACGAAGCGCGGAGTGGGTTGCCCGCCACCTGGTCATGGCCGGCCGCCTGATTGATGACGAGCCGGAACTGGCGTTCCAGCACGCATTGGCGGCAAGCCGCCGCGGCGGCAGGCTTGCTGCAGTCCGTGAAGCCGTGGGCCTCACCGCCTACGCCGCCGGCCACTACGGCGAGGCGCTCCGGGAATTCCGCACCTACCGGCGCATCAGCGGTTCCAACGTTCACCTGCCGGTGATGGCCGACTGCGAGCGGGGACTGGGCCGGCCTGACCGGGCACTTGATGTGGCCCGCTCCGAGGAAGCCCAGGACCTGGACGCCCCCGGCAAGGTGGAACTGGCAATCGTGGCAGCAGGTGCCCGGAGGGACCTCGGCCAGCTGGACGCCGCCGTCGCCGAACTTGAAATCCCGCAGCTGGACATGAACCGGGCCTTCTCCTACAGCCCCCGGCTGTTCCGTGCCTACGCTGATGCCCTCGCCGCCGTCGGCCGCGAAGCCGAGGCGGACAAGTGGCAGAAACAGGCCGTTGTGGCCGAGAACGCGCTGGGCCAGGGAATCGACGAGGAGCCTGACATCATCGACCTCGGCTGGGACGAGGAGGAAGAAGCCCGCGAGGAAGCCGAGCGTCGCCGCAACCTGGAGCGCGCCTCCGTGGCCAGCCAGGCAGCCGCCGCTGCCGGTGCATCCGCCGCCGCCGGCCCGGAAGCAACCGCCGACGCCGGTCCCTCCGCCGCTGCCCACGCGGGCACCGCTGCGGGTACTGATGAGGTCGAGGCCGCCGGGGTCGGGGACACTGACATCGATGACCAGGAAGCGGACTACTTCATGTCCGACGATGCGGAGTCCGACGAAGACTCCGTGGAGCACGACGAACTGGACGGTTTCTCGGACAACGGCGACGCTGCGGACACCAGCGGCAACCAGGACACCGAAGACAACCAGGACAGCCGGGAAGACTGACACGAATGAGCGAAGTTCCCCTGATCACCCTGTTCGATGCGCTCCTGGCCGACCTGGATGGAGTGGTCTACGCGGGTCCCCACGCCATCCCCGGCGCGGTGGAGTCGCTGCAGCGGTTGTCCGGACTGGGAGTGGGGCTGGGCTACGTGACCAACAACGCGTCCCGCTCTCCGGCCCAGGTTGCGGCGCACCTGCGTGAACTGGGTGCTCCCGCGGAGGACAACCAGGTGGTTAGCTCGTCACAGGCTGCGGCCGAGCTACTGGCGTCGAGGCTGGCGCCAGGATCCCGGATCCTGATCACCGGAAGCCCGGCGCTGGCCCGCGAGATCGAACTGGTGGGCCTGGTCCCGGTTTACAGCCAGGACGAAAATCCCGTGGCAGTGGTCCAGGGCTTCAACCCGGACATCGGCTGGAAGGACCTGGCGGAAGCCACGTATGTGGTCAACGCAGGAGCGCTCTGGGTTGCCACGAACACGGACATGTCCATACCCCAGGCACGGGGAATCGCCCCCGGCAACGGAACGCTGGTGGCTGCGGTAGCCGCGGCAACCGGGCAGCAGCCGCTGGTGGCAGGAAAGCCGGAGGCGCCGCTCTTCCACTCGGCCGCCAAGAGGCTGGGCGCCGAGCGTCCGCTGGTGGTAGGCGACCGGCTGGACACTGACATCCTGGGCGGCAACAACGCGGGCTTCGCCACGGTGGCGGTGCTGACCGGCGTCGACACCCGGCAGACCATCCTGGCGGCACGCGCCGCCGAACGTCCGGACTACATCATCGAAACGCTGCCGGACCTGTACCGGCCCTACCCGGAGGTGACGCACGACGACGGCACCTACATGTGCGGGCGGGCTTCGGCCCGCGTGGCCAACGGCGCGGTGGGCATCATCGGCAGTCAGGACAGCCTCGATGCCTGGCGGGCGGCCTGCGCTGCGTGGTGGGCGGCGACCCCGGAAGCCACGGCTCCCAAGGCGCCAAAACTTGCCTGGCTGGATCATTAGACTGGTTGAATGACTGAGCTGACCGGACCCGACGCAGCAGCAGCCCAGCCTTTCCCGGACTGGCCGGACACAGCCGGCGCCGGCATCACGGATCGTGCCGCGGCGCGGGCCCTCGCCCGGCTGGCGGACCTGCCCCAGGCCCCCGTCGCAGAGCACGAAGCAGCCTACACCGCCCTGCATGACGAGCTCCTCGAAGCACTGAATGATGAGCACCCGGACGCCCGGGCCACGGACGGCGGAGCCTGATGCCCGTACGACTCGACCAGGCCCTGGTGGCCCGCGGCTTGGCCCGGTCCCGCACGCACGCCGCCGTCCTGATCGCCGAAGGCAAGGTCACGTCCGCCGGCAAAGTCCTGGCAAAAGCGTCCCTGCAGGTCGACGACGACAGGGACATCGCCGTCGAACACGACGAACAGGACACCTACGCCAGCCGCGCCGGGCACAAACTGGCCGGTGCCCTGGACGCCTTTCCGGAGGTCACCGTACAAGGCAAGCGCTGCCTGGACGCCGGTGCCTCCACGGGCGGTTTCACTGACGTCCTGCTGCGGCGGGGCGCGGCCGCCGTGGTGGCGGTCGACGTTGGGCACGGCCAGCTGGTGCCGCACCTCCGCAACGATCCGCGGGTCACCGTCCACGAGGGCATGAACGTCCGGTACATCGAACCGGCGGACATCGGCGGACCCGCTGCCCTGACCGTCGCGGACCTGTCCTTCATCTCGCTCACCCTGGTGGTCCAGCCCCTGGCGCAGTGCACCGAACCCGGCGGCGACCTGGTGCTTATGGTCAAGCCGCAGTTCGAGATCGGCAAGGACCGGCTGGGCCGCACAGGCGTGGTCACCTCCGGGCGCGAACGACGGCTGGCGGTGGAGAAAGTGGCGCTGGCGGCGCTCGACGCCGGTCTGGACCTGTGCGGTCTGGCGGCCAGTCCACTGCCCGGCCAGGACGGAAACGTCGAGTACTTCCTGTGGATAAGACGCAGGATCGGGACAGACTTGCCTAAGATCGAAGAGCGCGGGGCAGCAGTTGCTGCCTTGCTCGGACGTATCTGGCCGAACCACTAGAGAGCGGAACCTGATGAGCAGGCGAGTACTGGTCCTTGCCCACACCGGCCGCGAGGAATCACTGAAGGCTGCCTGGGAGGCCTGCGCCCTGCTGCACGCCTCCGGGATTGTGCCGGTGATGCAGGAGTCCGAACTGGGGGACATGGAACGGTTCTTCGGGCACCTCGCCCAGCCCGTGGAGGTCCTCCACGACCACGTCCAGCTGCCGGACGTCGAACTGGTGATGGTCCTTGGCGGCGACGGCACCATCCTGCGCGCCGCCGAGCTGGTCCGCGAGGTGGACGTGCCCCTGCTGGGCGTCAACCTCGGCCATGTGGGCTTCCTGGCGGAAAGCGAACGGGCGGACCTTGCCCAGACCGTCGACTGGATCGCCAGCCGCGAGTACACGGTGGAAGAACGGATGACCATCGACGTGCAGGTCTGGGTCCGCGGCCAAAAGATCTGGCACACCTGGGCCCTGAACGAGGCCGCCATCGAGAAAGCCAACCGTGAACGCATGCTGGAGGTGGTCACTGAAGTGGACGAACGTCCGCTGACGTCCTTCGGCTCGGATGGCATCGTGCTCGCCACCCCCACCGGCTCCACTGCCTACGCCTTTTCAGCGGGCGGCCCCGTGGTCTGGCCGGAGGTGGAGGCCCTGGTGATCGTCCCCATCAGCGCCCACGCCCTCTTCGCCAAGCCCCTCGTCGTCTCCCCCCGCTCGAAGCTTGCGGTGGAGGTCCTGGGCCGCACCGACGCTGTGGGGGTCCTCTGGTGCGACGGCCGGCGCTCGGTGGACCTCCCGCCCGGCTCGCGCGTGGAAGTCACCAAATCGGCCACCCCCGTCCGGCTGGCACGGACGCACCAGACGCCGTTCTCCGCCCGGCTGGTCCGGAAGTTCGAGCTGCCCATCCACGGCTGGCGCGGCCCGGTCCCCAAGGCCGAGGCCATCCACACCGGGCCCATCCCGATCGTCCGGACGCCGCGGCCCATGCCGCCCCTCCAGGTGCCGGAACACGGCCGGCCCGATGCTGATCCCGATCCGTCGACCGCAAAGTGAAACGATGCTTGAAGAACTGAGAATCCGCGATCTCGGCGTCATCACCGACGCAACCCTCCCGTTGGGCCCGGGCCTGAGCGTGGTGACCGGTGAAACCGGTGCCGGCAAGACCATGGTGGTGACCGCCGTCGGCCTGCTGCTCGGCGCCCGCTCGGACGCCGGCGCAGTCCGGAGCGGGGCGAAGAGCGCCACGGCGGAAGCTGTGCTGAAGCTCGACGCCGGCCACCCGGCTGTGGCCCGCGCCCTGGATGCGGGCGCGGAAGCGGAAGAGTTCGACGGCGGAGCCGAGCTGATCCTGGCACGGCGCCTGGGTGCTGATGGGCGCAGCCGTGCGTTCCTGGGTGGCCGCGCCGCCCCCGTGGGGGTCCTGGCCGAGATCGGTGAAACCCTTGTGGTGGTGCATGGCCAGTCGGACCAGATCCGGCTGAAAGGGGCCGCCGCCCAGCGCGGTGCCCTGGACAAGTTCGCGGGGGAAGCCCTGGCCGGGCCGCTGGCCGCCTACCAGGACCTCTACAACCGCTGGAAAGCCAGCCAGTCCGAGCTGGACACGCTGCGCAGCGCCGCCCGCGACCGGCTGCGCGAGGCCGAATCGCTGCAGACAGCCCTGGCAGAAATCGACGAGGTGGATCCGCAGCCGGGGGAGGACGAGCTGCTGAAGGCCGAGGCGGTCAAGCTGGCTAACGTGGAAGAGCTGCGCATCGCCGCGAGCACGGCCCATCAGGCACTGATCGCCGAGGACTTCGGCGAGGAAAGCGACGCCACCACCCTGGTGGACACCGCCAAGCGGACCCTGGAACATGTGGCCGAACACGACGCCGAACTGGGCTCGGCTGCCGCCCGCCTTGCCGAAGTGGGCTTCCTGCTCAACGACATCGCCACGGAACTGGCCAGCTACCAGGCCGGGCTGGACTCCGAGGGCCCCGAACGGCTGGCGGAAATCGAGGACCGGCGTGCCTCGCTGGCCAAGCTGGTCCGGAAATACGCGCCCACCATCGACGAGGTGCTGGAGTGGGCGGAGAAGGCCCGGGTCCGGTTCGACGAGCTGCAGGACGATTCATCAAGGATCGAGGCACTGGACGCGGAAGTGGTCCGGGCAGGGGCCGAGCTGAAGAAGCAGGCGGCGGCCATCAGCAAGATCAGGGCCAAGGCAGCCAAGGATCTTTCGGCCCGCGTCAGCGCAGAGCTGAAGGCACTGGCCATGGCTGACGCAACCCTGGTGGTCACCTTGGAGCCGGCCGCCCAGCTTGGCCCGCATGGGGCGGACGAGATCGGCTTCCTGTTGCAGCCGCATTCCGGTGCGCTGGCCCGGCCGCTCGGCAAGGGCGCGTCCGGCGGTGAACTGTCCCGCGTCATGCTCGCCATCGAGGTGGTGCTGGCCGCGGTCGATCCGGTGCCGACGTTTGTCTTCGACGAGGTGGACGCCGGCGTGGGCGGACGCGCCGCCGTCGAGATCGGCCGCCGGCTGGCCATGCTCGCCCGGCACGTGCAGGTCCTCGTGGTGACCCACCTGCCCCAGGTCGCAGCCTTCGCGGACCAGCACATCACCGTCACCAAGACCTCCGTCCGGGGTGCCGACGGCGGAACGGCCACCGGGTTCACGTCCAGTGATGTGCGCCTCCTTGACGGCCCCGAAAGGGTCCGTGAGCTGGCCCGCATGCTGGCCGGGCAGGAGGACTCGGAATCCGCTCAGGCGCACGCGCAGGAACTGCTGGATGACGCCAAACTCCTGCCACAGCGGGCCTGACGGCGCCGGCGCGCCGGAACCCAGCCGCCTCCCGCCGGTCCACAACCCTTGATCCGCGGGCGGCCGGCCCTGCAGACTAGGAGGTTTGGGGGACAGTTCCACCCGACCCGTGGAAGGCTCAATTGATGATAGGCTCGAATTCCGTGGTGCAGCGATCAAATTCCCGTGTAAATTCCCGGTTCCCGGGCTCATCCAAGACGACCAAACACATCTTCGTCACCGGTGGTGTGGCGTCCTCGCTCGGCAAGGGACTGACGGCTTCGAGCCTCGGCCACCTGCTGCGGGCACGCGGCCTGTCTGTAACTATGCAGAAGCTCGATCCCTACTTGAATGTGGATCCGGGCACGATGAACCCCTTCCAGCACGGTGAAGTCTTCGTCACGGACGACGGCGCAGAGACCGACCTGGACATCGGGCACTACGAACGCTTCCTCGACGAGAACCTTGAAGGTTCCGCGAACGTGACCACCGGCCAGATCTACTCCACGGTCATCGCCAAGGAACGCCGCGGCGAATACCTCGGCGACACCGTCCAGGTCATCCCGCACATCACGGACGAGATCAAGCGCCGCATGCGCCTGCCGGCCGAGGGCAAGAACGCCCCGGACGTCATCATCACCGAAATCGGCGGCACCGTTGGCGATATCGAATCCCAGCCGTTCCTAGAATCCGCCCGCCAGGTGCGCCAGGACATCGGCCGCACCAACGTGTTCTTCCTCCACGTGTCGCTGGTTCCCTACATCGGGCCGTCGCAGGAACTGAAGACGAAGCCCACCCAGCACTCCGTCGCCGCACTGCGCTCCATCGGCATCCAGCCCGAGGCCATCGTGATCCGCTCGGACCGCGAAGTGCCCGAGGCGATGCGCGAGAAGATCGGCCGCATGTGCGACGTCGACATCGACGCCGTGGTCAACGCCGCTGACGCCCCCAGCATCTACGACATCCCCAAGACCCTGCACACCCAGGGCCTGGACTCCTACATCGTGCGCGCCCTGGACCTGCCGTTCAAGGACGTGGACTGGACCAGCTGGGACAAGCTGCTCGAAGCCGTGCACAACCCCAAGCACCACGTCGAGGTCGCCCTCGTGGGCAAGTACATCGACCTTCCGGACGCCTACCTTTCGGTGACCGAGGCCCTGCGCGCCGGCGGCTTCGCCAACGACACCAAGGTGAAGATCCGCTGGGTTCCGTCCGACGAATGTGAAACGCGTGAAGGTGCCATCAAGGCGCTCGACGGCGTCAACGCCATTTGCGTCCCCGGCGGCTTCGGCATCCGCGGGCTTGAAGGCAAGCTCGGTGCGCTGAAGTTCGCCCGCGAAACCAAGCTGCCCGTCCTTGGCCTCTGCCTCGGACTGCAGTGCATGGTGATCGAATACGCCCGCAACGTGGTGGGGCTGGAAGGCGCCTCCTCCAGCGAGTTCGAACCTGACTCCAAGTACCCGGTGATCGCGACCATGGAAGAGCAGCTCGAGTATGTCGAGGGCCGCGGCGACCTGGGCGGCACCATGCGCCTGGGCCTCTACGAAGCCAAACTCGACGAAGGCTCGGTCATCGCCGGAACGTACGGCAAGACCACCGTCAGCGAGCGGCACCGCCACCGCTACGAGGTCAACAACAAGTACCGTGACCAGATCGCGGACAAGGGCCTGGTGTTCTCCGGAACCTCCCCGGACGGAAAGCTGGTGGAGTTCGTGGAGCTGCCCGCCGACGTCCACCCGTACTACGTGGCCACCCAGGCGCACCCGGAGCTGAGCTCGCGCCCCACCCGTCCGCATCCGCTGTTCGCCGGACTGGTCAAGGCCGCCCTGGACCACCAGGGCACCGGCACCGAGTCGGACCCTGCCGACACGGCTGCTGCCGGTGCTTCGGAAGCCCGTGCGTCCGGTACGGTAGCCGCTAAGTAGTTCCCACAACAGAAAAAGGACGGCGCGATGCCCGGTACACCTGAAGCCACCCATGTAGTGCAGGTTTCGGATGCACCGAGTCCGCGCCGTCTTTTGTCCACGGAAAAGGTCTACGAAGGCCGGATCTGGGACGTGGTCAGCGATACGTTCCAGCTGCAGGAGTCCGGCGAAGCCCTCACCCGCGACTACATCGACCACCCGGGCGCCGTGGCCGTCCTGCCCATGAACGACGACGGCGAGGTCCTGCTGCTCAGGCAGTACCGGCACCCCGTGGGGATGGACCTCTGGGAGATCCCGGCCGGCCTGTTGGACATCCAGGGTGAGGACTTCCTGGTGGGCGCGGCCCGCGAGCTGGCTGAGGAGGCGGACCTCGCCGCCAGCACCTGGAACGTCCTTGCGGACGTCTTCAATTCTCCCGGGTCCTCCAGCGAGGCCATCCGCATCTACCTGGCCCGCGGACTGACGTTCGTTCCCCATCACGAACGCCACGAGCGGACGGATGAGGAAGCCGAGATCGAATTCCACTGGATCAAGCTGGACGACGCCGTGGCATCCGTCCTGGCCGGCCGGCTCCACAACCCGTCCGCCGTCGTCGGGATCCTGGCGGCTGCGGCAGCGCGGGCTGACGGTTACGCAGGCCTGCGTCCCGCTGACGCCCCGTGGCCGGAACACCCCAGCCAGCGGTAATGGCCCCCAACCCCTCCGTCGACGCTGCTCCTGCGGCCGGATCCGCCCCGGTACAGGATGTTCCCCCGGCTGCGACGCCCGCCGTACCGTCTGCGATCAGCCGCGGCATCACGGACTATCTCCAGCACATGGGCGTGGAGCGCGGCCTGGCAGCCAACACCCTTGCTGCCTACCGTCGCGACCTTGCCCGTTACGCCCGCTTCCTGGAATCCGCCGGTTGCCGGGCGCCGGAGGACATCACCCGCCAGCACGTGACCGGCTATGTCCGTGCGCTCTCGGACGGCTCTGACGGCGGTTCGGCACTGGGTGTCAGGTCAGCCGCACGGACGGTGGTGGCGGTCCGGGGGCTGCACAAGTTCTGGGCGCTGGAAGGCTACACACCCGCCGATCCCGCGAGCGACGTCCATCCGCCCATGGCAGGCAAGCGGCTGCCCAAGGCCATCAGCGTGGATGAGGTTACCCGGATCCTGGAGTCAGCCGGGACGGACACGGCCACCGGGCTGCGGGACCGCGCACTGCTGGAGTTCCTGTATTCCACCGGCGCCCGCATCAGCGAGGCCGTTGGCCTGGACGTTGACGATATCTCCCTTGCCGAGGCCGAAGCGGGGCCGGCTATTGTGCGGCTCTTTGGCAAGGGATCCAAAGAGCGGCTTGTGCCGCTGGGTTCGTACGGAGCCAGGGCGCTGGACGCCTACCTTGTGCGCGGCCGCCCGCTGCTGGCCGCGAAGGGGAAGGGCACGCCCGCACTGTTCCTGAACGCCCGCGGCGGCAGGATCAGCCGCCAGAGTGCGTGGACCATCCTGAAGGCCGCGGCCGACAAAGCCAACATCACCAAGGACGTCTCGCCCCACACCCTGCGCCACTCTTTCGCCACTCACCTGCTCGAGGGCGGGGCGGATGTCCGTGTGGTGCAGGAACTCCTGGGCCATGCCTCGGTGACCACCACGCAGGTCTACACGCTGGTCACGGCGGACACCCTGCGCGAGATCTATGCCGCCGCGCACCCCCGGGCACTCGGATGAGCCCGCAAGGTGCAGCCGTGACGCTGTGCTTCCTCCTTCGGGACACGCCGGAGGGCACGGAGGTGCTGCTCGGAATGAAGCGAACCGGCTTCGGCAAGGGGAAGATCGTTGGGATCGGTGGGCACGTGGAGCCGGGGGAGAGCGACCGGGAAGCGGTCATCCGCGAGGTGTTCGAGGAAACGGGCGTTTCGGTGCAGCCGGAGCACCTTGTTGATGCCGGGGCAGTCCGCTTCGTTTTTCCGGCGCGTCCGGAGTGGAACATGGAAACCAGCCTCTTCACGGCCTGGACCTGGCAGGGCGAACCTGCTGAAAGCGACGAGATCGTCCCGGAGTGGTTCCCCACGGGCAGGCTACCGGCGGACCGGATGTGGCAGGATGCCGACCATTGGCTCCCGGTGGTTTTAGAAGGCGGCCAGGTGAACGTGGTGGTCACCATGCATACAGACAATGAGTCGGTTGCCTCGTCCGAAAGCCTGCTTCCTTAGCTCTGGATAAAGACGGCAGGCCGCCCGCCCAGGGACAGCCCGCCGTCGTACCTCCCGGAACAGCAGCTACGCCAGGTGCCGCTCCTCGGGGCCGACGTACTCGCTGAGCGGCCGGATCAGGGAGTTCGAGTCCAGCTGCTCCATGATGTGCGCCGTCCAGCCCGTGATGCGGCTGGCGACAAACAGAGGCGTGAAGGTGGCGGTGTCGAACCCCATCAGGTGGTAGGTGGGCCCGGCCGGGTAATCCAGGTTGGGCTTGATGGCCTTGGCCTCGTCCATGGCCGTCTCGAGGCCCTGATAAAGCCCCAGGAGTTCCGGCCGGCCGTAGTGGGCAATCATCTTGTCCAGGGCCGCCTTCATGGTGGGAACACGGGAATCGCCGTGCTTGTAGACCCGGTGCCCGAACCCCATGACTTTCTTCTTCTGTGCCAGCGCGTTCTCCATCCAACCCTTCGCCCGGGCCGCTGCTTCCTCCAACGACTCCTCCGGCCTGATCCCGATCTCGTCGAAGGTGTGCATGACGGCTTCATTGGCTCCTCCGTGGAGCGGTCCCTTCAGCGCGCCGATGGCACCGGTAACCGCCGAATGCAGGTCGGAGAGGGTGGAGGTGATCACCCGCGCGGTGAAGGTGGAGGCGTTGAAGGAATGCTCCGCGTAGAGGATCATCGAGACGTTGAACGCCTCGACGACCTCCGGCACCTGCTCCTCGCCGAAGGCCATCCAGAGGAAGTTGGCGGAGTATCCCAGGTCTTCGCGGGGTTCCACCAGGCTTTGCCCGTGCCGGCGGCGCTGGTCGTACGCAACCACGGCGGGCATCGCGGCGAACAGGTCCACGGCCTTGGCCATGTTTGCCTCGCGCGAGGAGTCTTCCGCCAACGGGTGCCGCGCCCCCATCACGGAAGCCGCGGTGCGGCAGACGTCCATGGGGTGGGAACTGGTGGGCAGGGCATCGACCACCTGCTTCACCACCGGGTCAAGCGCCCGCCCGGCCCGTTCCCGTGCAGTGAATTCCGCCAGCTGGTCCGGCGTCGGCAGTTCGCCGTTCCAGAGCAGGTACGCCACTTCCTCGAAGCTGCAGCGGGCGGCGAGCTCCTGGACCGGGTAGCCGCGGTACAGCAGCGAGTTGGTGTCCGGGTTGACCTTTGAGACGGACGTGTAATCGACTACGACGCCGGCGAGACCCTTTTTGATGTCCTGTTCAGCCATGCTGAAACTCCCTTGTTCCTGTCGCCTTTCGGATGCCGGCTGCAGCCGGCGGTATGGTTTAGTGCTTTCCGGGGACCTGGAAATTGAACACCCCGGTATCGAAGCGGTTGTAGGCCTCGTAATCCACCAGGTCATACAACCGCGCACGGGTGAGCATGCTGCCCACCTGTGCCTCCTGCGTTCCCTCAGCCTTAATCGAGTCCAGCGTACGCTCAGCAGCACCCATGGCACTACGGAGCAGTGTGACCGGATAAATCACCATGTTCACGCCCACCTCCGCCAGCTGCTCAACCGTGAAAAGGGCGCTTTTTCCGAACTCTGTCATGTTGGCCAGGATGGGCACGTCCACGGCGTCCCGGATGGCCTGGAACTCTTCCAGCGAGGCCATCGCTTCCGGGAAGACGGCATCCGCCCCGGCGTCCACCAGCGCCTTCGCCCGGTCCTGGGCTGCAGCCAGGCCATCCGTGGCGCGGATGTCCGTGCGTGCCATGATCAGGAAGTTGGGGTCCCGGCGCGCGTCCGCCGCAGCCCGGATACGCTTGGTGGCCGTCTCCAGGTCCACCACGTTCTTGCCGTCCAGGTGGCCGCAGCGCTTCGGGTTGAACTGGTCCTCGATATGCAGCCCGGCGAGGCCTGCGTTCTCGATCTCCTGGACAGTGCGGGCCACGTTCATCGGCTCGCCGAAACCGGTGTCCGCGTCCACGATGGCGGGCAGGTCGGTCATGCGGGCAATCTGGCCGGCGCGGGTGGCTACTTCGGTGAGCGTGGTCAGGCCGATGTCCGGCAGGCCAAGATCATTGGCCAGCACGGCGCCGGAGATGTACACGCCGGCGAATCCCTTTTCCTCGATGAGCCGGGCCGAGAGCGGGTTGAACGCGCCGGGGAACTGCTGGATGGTTCCCGAGGCCAGGAGCTCCCGGAAACGGATCCGTTTCTGCTCGGGCGTGGTCTTCGAGTACAGCATCAGAACAGTCCCTTGGGGGCGGCGCCGAGGTCGATGACGCCGGGGGCTGCGGTGATGTTCAGCTGGTCCAGCTCACCGGCGTCGAGTTCGGGCAGCCGTTCGACGGCGGCGAGGAACCTTTCGATTTCGGCCTCCTCCACCAGGCCGGCGGCCAGGGTGCGGAACTTGTTGATGTACTCGGCGCGTGCGAAGGGCCGGGCGCCCAGCGGGTGGGCATCGGCCACAGCTATCTCGTCCGTGATCACGGTGCCGTCGGTGAGGACAATCTCCACCGAGCCGCCGAAGGCTTTTTCGTTGATGTCCAGGGAGTGGTAGCGGCGCGTCCACTCGGGATCCTCCTCGGTGCTGACTTTCTGCCACAGGTCCACGGTGTCCGGCCTGCCGGCGCGTTCGGGGGAGTAGGAATCCACGTGGTGCCAGGCCCCGTCCTGCAGCGCGACGGTGAAGATGTACGGGATGGAGTGGTCCAGCGTTTCCCGGCTGGCCGTGGGATCGTACTTCTGCGGATCGTTCGCGCCGGAACCGATCACGTAGTGCGTGTGGTGGCTGGTCTTGATCAGGATGGACTTCACGTTGGCCGGATCCGTGGCTTCGGGGTGTTCCCGGTTCAGTTTCCGGGCGAGGTCGATCCAGGCTTGGGCCTGGTACTCGGCTGAGTGTTCCTTGGTGTAGGTGTCCAGGATGGCGCGCTTGGCTTCACCCGCCTCGGGCAGGGGGACCAGGTAGGAGGCATCCGGGCCGTCGAGCAGCCAGGCGATGACACCGTCTTCACCCTCGTAAATGGGAACGGGAGAGGTTTGGCCGCGCATGGCACGGTCTGCCGCCTCCACAGCCATCTTCCCTGCAAACGCGGGGGCGTGGGCCTTCCAGGTGGAGATTTCGCCCTTGCGGGACTGCCGGGTTGCGGTGGTGGTGTGCAGGGCCTGGCCCACGGACTGGAAAATGGTTTCGACGTCGAGCCCCAGCAGTGTGCCGATGCCGGCGGCCGCTGAGGGGCCAAGGTGGGCGACGTGGTCGATCTTGTGCTTGTGCAGGCAGATGGCCTTCACCAGGTTCACCTGGATCTCGTACCCGGTGGCGATGCCCCGTACCAGGTCCCGTCCGCTGGCGCCGGTATGTTGGGCAACAGCCAGGATGGGCGGGATGTTGTCGCCGGGGTGGGAGTAGTCAGCTGCCAGGAATGTGTCGTGGTAGTCCAGTTCGCGCACCGCAACCCCGTTCGCCCACGCCGCCCATTCGGGTGAAACGCGCTCGCCGATGCCGAAGACCTTGGCGCCCTGGCCGCCGGTGCTGGGACCGTGGGCCAGTGCCTGGGCACGGGCGGAAACAATCGGGGCACGGTTCAAGGATGCGATAGCCACCGAGGCATTATCGATGACCCGGTTGATCACCATGTCGGTGACGTCCGCAGTGACTTCGACCGGATCGGTGGCCACCTTGGCAATCCTGTAGGCGAGCTGCTCCTCGCGGGGCAGGTTTTCCTCGCTCTTGTAAACGCGGACGTGGTGTTCCTTAACCATGGTGCTCCTTGTCATGCGGTGTGTGCGTGTTCTTGACGTGTGAAAGGCTGCGGTGCAGGTGGAGGGTGGTGGCTGCTTCGGCGAGCCGCGGATTGCGGGCAGCAATGGCTTCCGCGATGGCCGCATGCTCGGCTGCGGCGGCAGTGAGGCGCCGGGCGTCGTCCACAGCGAGCCTGCGGACGCGGACCAGGTGGACCCGCAGGCCGCGCATGGCCTGGACCAGGTAGGAGTTGGACACGGCGGCATCAATGGCGGCATCGAGGCGTCCGGCGAGGTCGTAGTAGGCATGCCGGCCCGGGTCGCTGCTGTCAATGAGGGCCGGAGCTTCGAGGAGCTCCTTGTGCAGCTGGAGGAAGACAGCAGCATCACCGCGTTCGGCGGCCAGGGCCGCGGCCTTGCACTCCAGAGTTTCGCGGAGCTCGAAGAGTTCGTCGATGTCATCGAGCGAAACATCAGTGACGACGACGCCGCGGCTGCCCGCCGTCGTCGTCAGTCCTTCCGCTGTCAGCCGGCTCAGCGCCTCCCGCAGTGGAGTGCGTGAGACACCAAGGCGTTCGGACTGCTCCACCTCCCCCAGGACAGTGCCCGGCAGGAGGCGCCATTCCGTAATGTCGTCGCGCAAAGCCTTGTAAGCCCTGTCGCTGGCACGCATAATTGCCTCCTCCGTGTTGACCCCTCCAGTGTATACAAAGCTTGCCAAAATGCCAGCAATATTTTCCCAGAATCCTCAAGCGGTGCAATTTCTGTATACAAAACTCTTGTTTCCCCTTCGCGTCCCGGGCTAGCATGGCGTCAACACAACGTCGTGGACGGGATGCACTTTCATGGTCACCAGCAGCTATCGGGACAGTTACGAACAGAGCCTCAGAAAGCCTGAGGAGTTTTGGCTCAGCGCCGCCGCGGGGATTTCCTGGTCCACGGCGCCCCGGCGCGCCCTGGACTCAGCCAGGGCCCCGCTTTACCGCTGGTTTCCGGATGGTGTCCTCAATACCTCCTACAACGCACTGGACCGCCACGTGGAGGCGGGCCGGGGAGACCAGGATGCGCTCATTTACGATTCCGCCATGCTCGGCACCTGCCAGCGGTTCAGCTACGCGGAACTCACCGGGCTTGTAGCACGCTTTGCCGGTGCCCTCCGCAGCCGCGGGGTGGGCAAGGGTGACCGGGTGGTGATCTACATGCCGATGATCCCCGAGGCCGCCATCGCCATGCTGGCCACTGCCCGCCTGGGGGCAGTCCATTCAGTCGTATTCGGCGGGTTCGCGCCCAAAGAGCTCGCGGCACGCATCAGGGACGCCGCTCCCGCCCTGGTGGTTACTGCCTCCGGCGGAATCGAACCGTCGCGCAGGATCGAGTACCTTCACGCCGTCGCTGAAGCCCTCACCCTCGCCGAGGTGCCGGATCTCCCCGTCATTGTTGCGGCGCGGGAGGGCTTCTCCGCGACGGCAGCAGACCACGGGTGGCTCGACTGGGCTTCCGAAATGGCCGCCGCGGAACCGGCCGCGCCTGTAGGCGTCAAAGCCACGGACCCGCTGTACATCCTCTACACCTCAGGCACCACCGGAACGCCCAAGGGAGTGGTGCGGGACAACGGTGGACACGCCGTCGCACTGACCTGGACCTTGAGGAACATTTACGACGTCGGCCCGGGGGACGTCATGTGGACGGCCTCGGATGTCGGCTGGGTTGTAGGGCACTCCTACATCGTCTACGGTCCGCTGCTGGCCGGCGCTACGAGCATCCTCTATGAGGGCAAACCTGTCGGAACGCCTGACGCAGGCGCCTTTTGGCGTGTCATCCAGGACCACCGCGTCAACGTCCTGTTCACAGCGCCCACGGCCCTGCGTGCCATCCGGAAGGCCGATCCGCAGGCAGCACTGTTGCGGCACTACGACACCTCCAGTTTGCGCACCCTTTTCACTGCAGGGGAGCGGCTCGACACGGACACGTTCCACTGGGCCTCGCGGGAGATGGGTGTCCCGGTGGTAGACCATTGGTGGCAGACGGAAACGGGCTGGGCCATCTGCGCCAACCCACGCGGGCTGGAAAAGCTGCCCATCAAGGCGGGGTCGCCCAGCGTTCCCATGCCCGGATTCAAGCTGAGGATAGTGGACGGGCTGGGGGAGGACGTGGAGCCCGGAACGGAGGGCAACATCGTTCTCGGGCTGCCGTTGCCGCCGGGAACCCTGGCCACGCTGTGGGGCGATGACGAACGCTACGTCTCTTCCTACCTGCAGGCCTTTGAGGGCTGCTATGCCACGGGTGACTCCGGGTACCGGGACGGGGACGGCTACGTGTTCGTCATGGGGCGCACTGACGACATCATCAACGTCGCGGGCCACCGGCTGTCCACCGGTGCCATGGAGCAGGTCATCGGGCAGCATCCGGCAGTGGCTGAATGCGCGGTGATCGGCCTGGCTGATCCGCTCAAGGGCCAGCGCCCCAGCGGCTATGTGGTGCTGAAATCCGGGGCTGAGATCCCGGAAGACGTGCTGGCCCGGGAGCTGGTGGCCCTGGTCCGCAGGGATATTGGAGCAGTTGCGGATTTCAAGCATGTGACCGTGGTGGACGCCCTTCCCAAGACCCGTTCGGGCAAGATCCTCCGCAAGACCATGCGCCAGATTGCCGACGGCGAGGACTACACCGTCCCGTCCACCATCGAGGATGCCGGGGTGATCGAGCAGCTCATGGGCGCCCTCCGCCCCGATGCCGGTGGATGAGCCAGCCGGTTGATGACTGGCCAGGGGATGAGGCCGCCGGGGCCACTATGGAGTCAGCGTGCCAGTGCCGTAAGGGTCAGCGCCCGCTCCAGCGGTACTCGTTTTCCGGCCTGCCGGGCGTTCCATAGCGGGCGGTCCGGGAAACCGTGCCGGCATCGGACAGGTACTCCAGGTAGCGGCGGGCCGTGACCCGGGACATACCCAGGGCGTCCATGACTTCGGTGGCGGACACAGCGTCGCGCTGCTGCCTCAGGAACTCCTGCACGGACTCCAGCGTGGAAACGGACAGTCCCTTCGGCAGGGGCAGTTCCGACGGCGCCCGCAGGCTGGCAAAGGCCTGGTCCACCTCGCTTTGGGATGCCGCGGATTTCCTGGACCCCGAGCCGGGGCCTGCCAGCTGTTGCCGGAACTGCCGGTAGCTCTCCAGCTTGTCAGCAAAGGTGGCGAACGTGAACGGCTTGATCAGGTACTGCACCACGCCGATGGCCACGGCGCTGCGCACGATGGCCAGCTCCCTGACCGCGGTGATCGCGATGATGTCGGCAAGAATGCCGGCGGAACGCATCCTTCTGGCGATGTCCAGGCCGTGGAGGTCCGGCAGGTTCATGTCCAGCAGGACCAGTTCCACGGGCATGCCTGCCGCCGACAGTTCGCTCAGCAGCCGCAGCGCGGATTGCCCGTCCGGAGCGGTTCCGGCGAGCTCGAAGCCAGGCAACCTCCCGACATACGCCGCATGCGCGGCGGAGGCAATCGCCTCGTCCTCGACCACGAGGACCCGGATGTCGCTCACGGGTTGTGCTCCTTCCCTGGGGATAGCGCCGCGGGCAGGAACACTTCGAATTTGGCACCGCGCCGTCCGTTGATGGTCAGCGTACCTCCCCGCCGCTGCACAGCCTGGCGGACGAGGGCGAGCCCAATGCCGCGGCCGCCGGGTCCCGCCGGTTTGGTGCTGTAGCCGTGCCGGAAGATGTTCCCGGCCGCTGCGGCCTCAAGGGGTGCCCCCGTGTCGTGCACGGCGATGTCCAGTCCTTCCTCATCGGACTCCACCGTGAGCTCCACCCGTCGGGGTGGTGCCCCTTCGGCGGCGGCATCGATGGCGTTGTCCAAAAGGTTTCCCAAGATGGTCACCAGATCCTCCACGGCTATGCCTGCCGCTGTTCCGGACCCAAGGGTGGCCACATCCAGCTGGACGCCCCGCTCATGGGCTTCGGCCACCTTGCCCATGACCAGGGCGCTGAGGACCGGCTCGCCCACGGAGCCCACCATCTCGTCCGTCAATTGCTGGCTGAGTTCCAGGTCCCTGGTGGCGAAGTCCAGGGCCTCCCGGGTGCGGCCAAGCTCCAGGAGCGAGACCATCGTGTGCAGCCGGTTCGCGTGTTCGTGCGTCTGCGCCCGCAGCGCGTCCGAAAGAGTCCGCATGGTTTCCAGTTCGTTGCCCAAGGACTCGATCTCCGTCCTGTCGCGGAGCGTGGCCACAGTGCCGTACACAGGGTTCCTTCCGTGCCGGTCAGGTGTCTCCGGGCCTATTGCCGGACCCTGGTTGACCACCAGCACGCGCGAGCCCGTGAGGACAATCTCGTCCTTGGTGGTGCGGCCGGACTCGAACAGGTCCCGAAGGCCCTCGTCGAGGGGAAGGCCGGCCAGTGCCGGCGTGCGGGTAGGGTCCTTGCTGCCGGCCTCGTCCAGGCCCAGGAGTTCGGCGGCCTGGTCGTTGTACATCACCACCCTGCCTTTGGTGTCGATCAGGATGAGTCCTTCGCGGACCGAGTGCAGCACGGACTCGTAGTAGGCGAACAGCTGGGCCAGTTGCTCCGGCCCCCAGCCGCGGGTGACCCTGCGGAGGTACCGGCCAAGCAGCCAGGCGGCCCAGGACCCGCCCACCAGCAGTGCCAGCCCTATGGCCAGAAGGGCAGGCAGGCGCGCTGCGAAGGCAATGTCCACGGTGCCCACCGTGACGCCGGCGGCTACCAGCGCCCTGACCCTGCCGGCTTCATCCTTCACCGGGACGATCGTCCGCACTGACGGTCCCAGGGTTCCGGCCGTGACCTCGGTGAGTTCCCCGCCCTGCAATGCGGCATCGATGGAGCCGATGTACGGCCGCCCCAGTTCCTCGGGCCGCGGGTGGGTCCACCGGGTGCGGTCGGTCGCCATGATGGTGATGAAGTCGACGTCGGCCGCGGCCATGACGTCCATGGCATACGGCTGCAGCAGGGCTGACGGATCCGGTGACGCAGCGGCTTCGAGCACCAGGGGGCTGGCGGCAATTGAATTGGCAATGCCCGCCATCCGCAGACCGGCCTCGACGTACGTCCGGTCGCGGGCGTCGACGTAGGTGGCGGACCCCACGATGGCGATGAACACCACCACGATGAGGAGGTTCGCCACAAAAAGCCGCCGGGCGATGCTCCAGCGCTGGATCATGTCTACCTCCGGCCAAGTTGGTGTTCCGCGACCAATATGAACGCAACGGTGAGCTGGGTCACGGCGTGGCCAATGATGGATGTCACACCGCAAGGACGCGTAGAGCCCAGAGACTGTGCCGCAGCGTCTATCAGATTATCCATAAGGAGACACATCATGGCTTCTCAACGAGGAGAGTCGCTCGACACCGTGAAGTCGCGGCGCAAGGGCATCGACAAATCGCACTACCTCTACATCGCCGTCATCGCCGCCGTGATCCTTGGCGCCGTCGTCGGCCTGATGTTCCCCGAGGTGGGCAAGTCGCTCAAGCCCCTGGGCGACGGCTTCATCAAGCTCATCAAGATGATGATCGCTCCGGTGATCTTCTGCACCATCGTCCTGGGCATCGGCTCCATCGCCAAGGCGGCAACCGTGGGCAAGGTAGGCGGCCTGGCGCTGGGCTACTTCGTCGCGATGTCGACGTTCGCACTGGGCATCGGTTTGGTAGTGGGCAACCTGATCCACCCGGGCGAGGGTTTGAAGCTTGCCCCCTACGACCCTAATAAGAAGGCGGAAGTCGACAGCACCGTCGCCTTCCTGCTCAACATCATCCCGGGTGACATCCCGGTCCTTCCAACCCTCTTCGCTGCCATCCTCGTAGGGTTCGCCCTCCAGAAGATGGGCCCGCAGGGCGCCCCGATCCTCAAGGCCATCGGTCACGGGCAGGTACTGGTGTTCCGCATCCTGATCATGATCATGTGGCTCGCCCCCGTGGGCGCCTTCGGTGCCATTGCCGCCGTCGTGGGAGCCACCGGCTTCCAGGCCATCGTCAGCATGTTTACCCTGATGGCCGCCTTCTACATCACCTGCGCACTGTTCATCGTGATCATCCTGGGCGGACTGCTCAAAGTGGTCACCGGCGTCAACATCTTCAAGCTCATGAAGTACCTGGGCCGGGAATACCTGCTCATCTTCTCCACGTCCTCTTCCGAAGCAGCCCTGCCCCGCCTGATCGCCAAGATGGAACACCTGGGCGTCTCCAAGCCGGTTGTCGGCGTGACTGTTCCCACCGGCTACTCCTTCAACCTGGACGGCACGGCAATCTACCTGACCATGGCATCGCTCTTCGTCGCCAACGCCATGGGAACGCCCCTGGACCTGGGTGCGCAGATCTCCCTGCTGGTCTTCATGATCATCGCCTCCAAGGGCGCCGCCGGCGTCACCGGCGCCGGACTGGCAACCCTTGCGGCCGGCCTGCAGGCCCACAAGCCCGAACTGCTCGGCGGCGTCGGCATGATCGTGGGCATCGACCGCTTCATGTCCGAAGCCCGGGCACTGACCAACTTCACCGGCAACGCCGTGGCCACCATCCTGATCGGCACCTGGGTCAAGGAGATCGACGGCAGCCAGGTTGACAGCGTCCTCTCCGGCCAGGAGCCCTTCGACGAAGCAACGATGCTGGCCCACCACCACGGTGATCCGGCTCCGGAGCAGGCCGAGGCCCGCCCGGTTCCGGTCAACGCCTGACCCCGGCCCGCCAACCTGAAAACGCCTCCGCAGCCAACGCTGCGGGGGCGTTTTTCTGTACCCGGACGGGCAACCTTCGACCTCTACTAGAGGGTCAGGCTCACCATTCGCGGAAAGTCAAGTTCCGTGGAATACCGTGTCGGCCCCTGTAGCCTTGGGGAGAAGAAGGAACGGCGCTGGCCATCCAGCGGCAGGACATCCCCGTCATCGAAAGTGTGGACAGATACGTGAGCAGCGAACAGGGTTCAGCAACTCTGGAAGGCACCGCATTCGACCTGGACAACGCGGTGATGGGCCCCACGGGGCGCCCATACCGCGAGTTCCCGGAACCCGCGCCGCTTTCCTCCCACGGTCCGGCCCGCGTCATCGCCATGGTGAACCAAAAGGGCGGCGTCGGAAAGACCACCTCAACCATCAACCTGGCTGCAGCACTGGCAGAATACGGGCGCCGTGTCCTCCTGGTCGACTTCGACCCCCAGGGCGCGCTGTCCGCCGGCCTGGGCGTCAATCCGCACGAGCTTGACCTCACTGTCTACAACGTCCTGATGGACCGCAAGGTGGACATCCGCCAGGCGATCCACCAGACGGGCGTGGACAACGTGGACCTGCTGCCTGCCAACATCGACCTCTCCGCCGCGGAAGTCCAGCTGGTCAACGAGGTTGCCCGCGAGCAGGTGCTGGACCGGGCGCTGAAGAAGGTCGAGGACGATTACGACGTCGTCCTCATCGACTGCCAGCCGTCCCTTGGCCTCCTGACCGTCAACGCCCTCACCGCGGCACACGGGGTCATCATTCCGCTGATTTGCGAGTTCTTCGCCCTGCGCGCAGTGGCCCTGCTGGTGGAAACCATCGATAAAGTCCAGGACCGGCTCAACCCCCGCCTGCAGGTGGACGGGGTCCTCGCCACCATGTATGACGCCCGCACCCTGCACAGCCGCGAGGTCATCACCCGGCTGGTGGAGGCCTTCGGGGACAAAGTCTTTGAAACCGTGATCAAGCGGTCCATCAAGTTTGCCGACGCCACCGTCGCCGCGGAACCCATCACCAGCTACGCCGCCACCCATGTGGGCGCGGACGCGTACCGCCGGCTCGCCAAGGAACTGATCTCGCGCGGCGGAGCGCCGTAGCCATAACCGTGGCCGACTCCAAGCCCGGCTTCGAGGTGCGGCTGGCCAATTTCACGGGTCCTTTCGACCTCCTGCTGGGCCTCATCGCCAAGCATCAGCTGGATATCACCGAGGTGGCGCTCGCCACGGTGACCGACGAATTCATCAGGTACATCCGCAAGCTGCAGGAACTCGGCGAGGAATGGGCCCTCGACGAGGCCAGCGAATTCCTCGTGATCGCGGCAACGCTGCTGGACCTCAAGGCCGCCCGGCTGCTGCCCGCTGGGGAGGTGGAGGATGACGAGGACATTGCGCTGCTCGAAGCCCGCGACCTGCTCTTTGCCAGGCTCCTCCAGTACAAGGCCTTCAAGCACGTGGCAGGCCTGCTGGGCGAGACCCTCCATCAGGAGGGGCAGCGCTTCCCCCGGCAGGTGGCGCTGGAGGAACACTTCGCGCGGATGCTGCCCGAACTGGTGTGGAAACACACCCCGGAACAGTTCGCCGCCCTGGCTGCGGCGGCCCTCCGGCCCAAAGCCCCACAACCCACCGAAGTGGGGACCGCCCACCTGCACGGCAGCCAGGTCAGCGTCAAAGAGCAGGCGGAGATCCTGGGACTGCGTCTGCAGCAGGACTCGCCGCAGACCTTCCGGGCGCTGATTTCCGACGCCGACTCCACCCTGGTGGTGGTGGCCCGCTTCCTGGCGCTCCTGGAGCTCTACCGGGACAAGGCGGTCTCCTTCGACCAGCTTTCACCCCTGGCCGACCTGGCCGTCCACTGGGCCGCCGGGCTGGGGGACTGGTCAGCCGAAAACCTGGGCGAGGAATACGAGGTGCAAGCGTGAACGAGCAGCTGCCGGACGGCTCAATGCCCGGACAGTCGGCCCATGACCTGCCCGGCGGGGCCAAGGCTGCACTGGAGGCAGTACTGATGGTCCTCGACCAGCCGGCCACCGAGGAGGAACTGGCCGCCGGGCTCGACCTGACGGTCGACGACGTCAAAACCCTGCTGGCAGAACTGGCGCTCGAGTATAACGGCTATACTGGTAAGGCCCCGGATACGGAAACGGCCAGCACGCCTGGTTTTGGTTCCAGCCCCCGGGGTTTTGAATTGCGGAACATCGCCGGTGGCTGGCGCATCTACTCGCGGGCAGAATTTGCTGACATCGTCGGCAAATATGTGCTCGAAGGGCGGACTGCCAGACTCACCCAGGCGGCATTGGAAACACTCGCGGTCATTGCCTACCGCCAGCCGGTTTCCCGGGCACGGGTGTCTGCGATTCGCGGCGTCAACGTTGACTCTGTTGTACGGACACTGGCCCAGCGCGGGCTGATCGAGGACGCGGGAACGGATCCCGAGTCCGGAGCAATCCTTTACCGGACCACCTCCTACTTTTTGGAGCGTCTGGGAATCAGCTCAGTGGCGGACCTGCCGCAGCTGTCCCCGCATCTGCCGGGGCTGGAAGGCATCGCGGAGTTCTACGACGCTGAAAGAATGTAGGCCGCGGCCTGCACAGGAATTATTTATCAGGGCAGAGTAAATCTGCAGGGCTGGCTAGGGTTGTTGTTGGACACCCTTGACAGCCAGGAACATTGAAGGACGGGTCATGACACAGGCGGGACGCCAGGGTTCACCACGCAGCGGTTCGGGACGCAATCTCCCACAACGCAATACCTCCGGAGGCAGCGCCGGCGGCGGCTCACGGGGAGGGGCAGCAAAGCGCGCCACAGGATTCGGCGGCGAACGCCCGCACCGGGCACCCAAGCCGCGCGAGGAACGTTTCGTCGATCCCGATGAAGCCGGCGCCCGGCAGGGGCGC